>CBDVCD010000118.1:0-9854 GCA_965372385.1 uncultured Gammaproteobacteria bacterium
AGCTCCCCTAATGGCCGCGGATTCGTCTCCGAAGCGTTCGGAAACGACCAGATAGCTCTGTTGTTAGCGGTGACGGCTGATATAATTTTCCGCTCTCTCTAGCGAATCGAGGATCAACGAGCATGCGTTATGTGAGCACCCGAGGTGGCGTGGAGCCGGTGAGCTTCTCCCAAGCCGTGATGATGGGACTGGCGACCGACGGTGGTCTGCTGCTGCCGGAATCGTTCCCGCAGATCGACGGGGAGAATCTCAAGCACTGGGCAGGGTTGTCATTCCAGGAACTGGCGGTGGAGGTGATGCTACCCTATGTGGTGGAGGACATCAGCCGTGAGGAATTGAGCGGACTGGTCCAACGCTCCTATGCCAGTTTCGGTCACCCGGAGGTGACACCGGTTGTCGAGGCCGGGACCCATCACATCCTGGAACTGTTCCACGGCCCCACCGCCGCCTTCAAGGACGTGGCCCTGCAGTTCCTGGGAAATCTGTTCGAATTCCTCCTGGAACGCAACGGCGGACGGCTGAACATCCTTGGCGCCACCTCCGGGGATACCGGCTCCGCCGCCATCTATGGCGTGCGCGGCAAGGCCCGCATCGACATCTTTATCCTGCACCCCCACAACCGGGTCTCCCCCATCCAGGAACGCCAGATGACCACGGTGCTGGACGAGAACGTGCACAATATTGCCATCAAGGGCAATTTCGACGATGGTCAGCGTATCGTCAAGGCGCTGTTCAACGACCTGGATTTCAAGCAGGAGTACAGCCTGGGTGCGGTCAACTCCATCAACTGGGCGCGCATCCTGGCCCAGGTGGTCTACTACTTCTACGCCTGGGGACGAATGACCGGCGGCAACCCAACCCGCAAGGTCAGTTTCTCGGTGCCCACCGGCAATTTCGGTGACATCTTCGCCGGTTACGTGGCCCTGCGCATGGGCCTGCCGGTGGAGCGTCTGATCCTGGCCACCAACCGCAACGACATCCTCAGCCGTTTCGTCAACAGCGGCGTCTACCTGGCCCAGACGGTACACCACACCATCAGCCCCTCCATGGATATCCAGATCTCCTCCAATTTCGAGCGCTATCTCTACTTTCTGCTGGATGAAAATCCCACCAAGGTGCAGGAGCTGATGGAGCAGATGACCCGAGAGGGGAAACTGGAGATTGCCGCGGAAAAACAGCAGGCGGTGGCAAAGATCTTTCAGGCCCAGGCGGTGAGTGAGGAAGAGACCCTGGCGCAGATCAAGACCACCTATGAAGAGTGCGGTTACATCCTCGATCCCCACTCGGCAATCGGAATCAGAGCTGCACGGGACCTCCCCGATGCGGTCTGTCTCGCCACTGCCCATCCAGCCAAATTTGGCGATGCGGTAAAGCAGGCAATAGGTGTGGAAGCACCACCCCCTCCCTCCCTGCGGGGATTGATGGAGAGAGAGACCCGCTGCGCACTGCTAGAGGCGGACAGCCAGGAGATCAAAGGGTTCATGACCCAGACCCTGGCCGGAAAGCAGGTTTGAGCACCTGGTAGACGCCAAGACAGACCTTCTCGCTTTGACTATGCACAAGACTGAAGCACTGCTCGAGTTGGCCAGCAGGCTTCAGCATATCGCAAAAGAGGGATTTCATCGCTACCTGCTGGTACTGGCCGGCAGCCGTGATTGGGGACGAACCACAGCGGAAGCGCTGCTGGCAGACCTCTCTTGCGACCAGCCACTCTGGGTCGGCGAGTCGGTTCCCGCTGACATCCCCCAACTGATGAACACGCAAGCCTCAGCACTACTCGGTGCTGAGACAGGGGTGTTGGTTTACGACAGCTTCAGCGGTTTCGATGCGGACGCCTTCGGCGCCCTGACCGGTACCCTGCGGGGTGGCGGCCTGCTGATCCTGCTGACGCCATGCCTGTCTAAGTGGTCCGGCTTTGCTGATCCCGAGCATGCACGCATGGCGGTGGCGGGCTGCCCCAGCTCCCAGGTGACAGGCCGGTTTCTGGGCCGACTTGCCAGGCAAATCAGCAGTGACCCGTCGGTGATCCGCATCGAACAGGGAGGTGAGATTCCAGCACCACCGGACCTCAAGCCAGTATTCCATCCATCCAAGCCGGCTGACTCGGAATGCCGCACGTCGGATCAGATGCAGGCTGTTGAGGCGGTGGTTCATGTGGTCACAGGACACCGGCGACGACCGGTGGTGCTGATCTCGGACCGGGGCAGGGGCAAGTCTGCCGCCCTGGGTATTGCGGCTGCCCGATTGTTGAGATTAGGCCGTCGAAGCATTCTGGTCACCGCACCCAGACAGCGCTCGACCACCAGCCTGTTCGAGCAGGCCAGCCGGCTGCTGCCGCATGCGCAGACCAGCAAAGGCTCGCTGCATCTGGGTGAGTCCAGGCTCAGCTACAGCGCGCCGGACCACCTGCTGCGGCATCCCCAACCGGCCGACCTGTTGCTGGTGGATGAGGCCGCCGCTATACCGACACCGATGCTGGAGGGGCTGCTGGATCACTACCCCCGCATCGCCTTCGCCACCACCATCCACGGCTACGAGGGCACCGGCCGGGGGTTTGCCCTGCGCTTCCGGCGCGTACTGGATCAACGCTTCCCCCAGTGGCGGGAGATCCACCTGGAGACGCCGATCCGCTGGGCGCCCGACGATCCCCTGGAGCGTTGGCTGTTTCGTGCCCTGGCGCTGGATGCCGCTCCCGCCCCCGATTATCTCATCAGCGCCGCCCGATCAGACCTGTGCAGCTGCGAAACCCTGGAGCGGGATGACCTGGCGGAAGATGAACAGGATCTCACCGACCTGTTCGGCCTGCTGGTGCTGGCCCACTACCGCACCACCCCTTTCGACCTGCGCCAGCTGCTGGATGGCCCCAACCTGACCCTGTTTGTCCTGAGATACCAGGGCCGGATCGTCGCCACCGCGCTGGTGGCCGCGGAGGGCGGTTTCGATCCAGCCACTGCCCACGCCATCTGGGCGGGTTACCGGCGCCCCCGGGGGCATCTGCTGGCCCAGGCCCTGGCCGCCCATGTGGGCCTGGAGAGTGGGGCCTGTCTACGGGGTGCCCGCATTATGCGCATCGCGGTGCATCCGGCGCTACAGCGGCGGGGCCTGGGCAGCCGGTTGGTGGAGGAGATCCGGCAGCACACCCGGGTGAGCGGACTGGACTATCTGGGCACCAGCTTTGGCGCCACCCCGGAGCTGCTGGGATTCTGGCGCGGCAACCGGCTCCAACCGCTGCGCATCGGGCTGCGCCGGGGCGCCAGCAGCGGCGCCCAGTCGGTCATTCTGCTGTACCCCTTCACACAGGCCGGCGAACAGCTCTTCCACAGCGCCCGGGAGCGCTTCCACCGGCAACTGCCCCGCTTGCTGGCCGATCCCCTGAATAGCCTGGATGCCGGGCTGGCCTGCGCCCTGCTGTCGCATCCTCCCCCCGGCCTGTCACCTCCGCTGGCCGCTCAGGATTGGCTCGATCTGATCGGCTTTGCCTTCGCCCAGCGGGGTTATGAGACCAGCCTGCCACCGATCGAGGCGCTGATCCTCCAGGCCCTGGCCGACTCGCTCCTGGCGGCCGGTCAGGCCGATCTGCTGGTGATGAGGGTATTGCAGAACCGGGACTGGCAAGCCTGCGCAGCGAGCTTCAACCTGACGGGGCGCGCGGAGGTCGAGGCAAAACTGCGTGAGCTTATTGGCGGGCTGATCATGCGCTATGCAGACACAGCAACCCGCGAGATCGCCCTCAGGATTCAGGCCGAAGAACCCGCATAATCTCCACCGGCTTAGCCTTTTTGTGCTGCCGGGGCCAGACCGCGTAGTGACCCGGTTCCAGCGGTTCCAGCCGATGTCGGTTGATGATCCCCACCGCCTTCGCGGAGAGCTCAAGCACCGGCAATCGACGGCGGCTGCCCGCCACCGGCAGCGCCACACTCTGCTGCAACCGCTGCGCGATCCATGCCGGGGTCTTGCCGTTGACCAGGCTGAACTGGCTGTAGTCCCACAACAGCAGCTCCCGCAGCAGCCGATCAACCGCTAACAGGGGTTCGAGAAATCCGCTGATCAGACCAAACAGGCGGTCGGGCTGCAGGTTGTCCCGGGCAATACCCTCCCCTACCTGCTCCAGCAGGGCGTCGAAGCAGTCGGCCACATGGCTGTGGAAATAACCGGCGACCAGCCAAATCAGGGTCGAGACCAGATAGCCGCTGTTCCACAGCCGCTCCAGCAATTCCGCATAGAGCTTGAAACGGGCAATCTCCTGGAAGCTCAGCAGCGGATGGGAGAGTACCTCGTAGGGGGGCTCCCGGTCCCAACGGTAGCCAAACTGTTCGGCCTGCGCCAGCAGGGGTGTGCCCGGCAGCAGTTTGAGGGTGCCCAGTTGCAGATGCTCCGCTTGCAGCAGGAAGACCCGGTTGAGGGAGTCCCGGCAGTGGGCGGTATCCTCCCCTGGCAACCCCACGATCAGGTCAAGATGCACCGGGTGGCGAACCATCTCCACCAGCTGCCGGATCTTCTCCAGCGCCAGGGGAATCCGCATGCGGCGCTCGATGGCATTCAGCACGTTCTCGGTCAGGGTCTGCAGACCGATCTCAAACTGAAACTTGCCCGGCGCCGCTCGCCGGAAGATCCCCATGGCCTCCGCCGAGATACGGTCCGGATTGAGTTCCAGGTGAAAACGCAGCCCCTCGGGGGTGGCGGCGAAGCGTTGCAACAGCTTCACGGTACGCTCCCTGCCCAGATGAAAACTGCGATCCAGCAGTTTGATGGTCTTGTTACTCAGTCCTTCGAGCACAACCAGGTCGGCCTCGATGCGTTCCAGAGGAAAGGCGCGCAACCGGTCGGTGGCGCTGGTGCAGAAGGTGCATTTGAAGGGGCAACCCCGAGAGGTCTCCCAGTAGACCAGCGGCTTGCTGAAGTCCATCGCGCCACTGGCGATGGGCGCGGGAACCTGCTCCGCTGGCAAGGTCTGGATCGGGTTTCGTTCGATCCCGCCCGCGGCTCTGTAGATCAGGCCCGAGATGGTACCGAGGTCCCCTTCCGCGTAGAAGTGCCAGCGCAGCAAGTCGCGAAAGGCCGCCTCCCCCTCCCCGTCGATGACGAAATCGAGCTCGGGATGCTGCGCCAGTAGCTCCTCACCCCTGGGTCCCGCCTCCGGCCCACCCAGCAGAATCAGGCTTTCTGGCAGCAGCTGATCCAGCAGATCCACCATATGCAGACAGGCCTGGATATTCCACAGATAGGTGGAGAAGCCGATCACCGCGGGTTGCAGCGCCACCAGCTGTTCCAACAGCTGCTGCTGGCTTTTGTTGACCAGCGACTCAAATATCTGGATCTTAGGGTAGTAAGCCTGATCGGCGGAAAAGGTCGCAATGGAGTGTAGCGCCAAGGAGGAGTGGCTATAGCCGGCATGCAGTGCAATCAGGGCGATTGCCTGGTCAGTGGGAGAGGATTCTGACATCCGGTAGATCTGTTCCTTCATGAAGAAAAAAACCACGCCGCAACGACAAAGGACGTGGTTTTTTCAGATAGTGAATATCTCCTGGCGTCGGGTTTACTCAATGCATGATCAGTCGACCCCATGCATCGGTCGGAAACCAGGTATACCGAGCAACGACTCCAGTTCAGCGATCGGCGCTATTTTCCCAAGCGCGCCCCGACTGCATGGCCGTTTGCGTACCACACGCCAATATCCTTGGCTAATTCCTGCGCAATGACATCAAATATGTAACAGGTCCCTTTAAACACAAAACCGCTGAAACCACCGCCAATCGAATGGTCACCCGCCGTGAAACTACCTGTTTTCTTGCCATTTTCCTTCAGGGTTCCGGAAAGCTCCATAAACTTAGGACCAGACCAGCCACTTCCACCCCAACCCCTGGCGTCACTGATTTTCACGTCCAAAACCCTTCCTTTAGCCTTGGCAATGTCTTCAACTGAGACGACTTCCACATCATTCATTTCGAGCTGAGATTGGATGTAATCATGCAGCTTGTTATTCAGATTGCATTCCACCCGAATGTTGTTGGGGACACTCAATGCCCTTTCAAATGGAACTTCAGACGCCATCGTCAGCTTGTCCTTGCTGAACGCATTACCCAACGGGCTGAGGCCTAACAATAGCGACAAAAAGAGGGCCTTGGATCCTTTCATTTCTGTACCTCTACCTCAATGTTTCATTATAAATTAGTGGCTTCCATCTTGGAATCAGGCAGTCTGCCGCCCGAAATGCCACCTGTCAATGTGGCGCCAAGCTTTACCTCGCATTAGCCTGAACTAACGGCTATTATCTTGACGTTTTCACCTCTATCCTCAATAAGTATCGGTCATGCGCCAATGAATACTCATCTCGATGGAAAGATACAAATATTTTCAACCACAATCTGTGTTTAAAATAGGTAGAATGAAAATTATTCACTCCTCCACAGTCAGTTAGGATATTCAGCATGTTAGATCTTGCTAAGACCCGCATCGGCGTGATTGGTCTGGGCTATGTGGGCCTGCCGCTGGCGGTGGAATTCGGCAAGAGATATCCGACCATCGGTTTCGATATCGATGAAGCCAGGATACAGGAGCTAATCGAGGGACGTGACAGCTCCCTGGAGGTGGAACCAGCAGAGCTGCAGGCAGTGCCCCATCTCAGCTACACGCATCAGTTGGAGGAGATCAGAGAGTGTAATGTCTATATCGTCACTGTTCCCACCCCGATCAATCAACACAAACAGCCGGATCTCTCGCCCCTGATAGGCGCCAGCCACGCCCTGGGAACGGTGCTAAAAGCAGGTGATATCGCCATCTTCGAATCCACGGTCTATCCTGGTGCCACCGAAGAGGAGTGCGTGCCCATCATCGAGGCCGATTCAGGCCTTAAATTCAACCAGGACTTTTATGTCGGCTACAGCCCGGAGCGCATCAATCCCGGTGACAAGGAACATCGGCTGGCCACGATTAAAAAGGTGACCGCGGGCTCGACACCAGCGGTGGCCGATTTTGTCGACGAGCTCTATCGCAGCATCATCACCGCAGGCACCCACAAGGCCAGCAGCATCAAGGTGGCGGAAGCGGCCAAGGTCATTGAGAACACCCAGCGGGATGTAAATATTGCCCTTATCAACGAATTGGCGCTGATCTTCAACCGGTTGGGGATCGACACCCTGGAGGTACTGGAAGCCGCGGGCAGCAAGTGGAATTTTCTACCGTTCCGCCCGGGCCTGGTGGGAGGCCATTGTATCAGCGTGGATCCCTACTACCTGACTCACAAGGCCCAATCCATCGGTTATCAACCCGAAATCATCCTGGCGGGACGCCGTCTCAACGATAGCATGGGGGCCTATGTGGTCCATTCCACCGTCAAGCTCATGATGAAACGGGGAATCGCGACCGGCAACAGCAAGGTCCTGGTGCTGGGGCTGACCTTCAAGGAGAACTGCCCGGATCTGCGTAATACTCGCGTGGTGGATATCATCTCGGAATTCGAGGATTACGGGGCTAAGGTCGATGTGTACGATCCCTGGGTCAACCCGGATGACGCTGATCATGAGTATGGTTTGAGACCGATCGATGAACTGATCGATGGAGAATACGAGGCGGTCATCCTGGCGGTTGCCCACAGGCAGTTCGCGGAGATGGGCAGTAACAGGATGCGCGCCTTGTGCAAGGAAAACGGTGTTTTGTTCGATGTAAAAAACCTGCTGCCCGCGGCGGATGTGGATGCCCGGCTCTAACCCCCTATTCTAAAAGGAAGCTCATGAATAACTACGCGGTGCTGAAACATCAACTCCTCAACCAGCAGGCAACCTGGTTGATTACCGGTGTGGCCGGATTCATTGGCTCCAACCTGCTGGAGGCCCTGTTGAACCTCAATCAGAAGGTAGTGGGGCTGGACAACTTCTCGACCGGTCATCGCTATAACTTCGACAAGGTGCAATACGAGGTTTCAGCGGAACAATGGGATAATTTCACCTTCATCGAAGGCGACATCCGCTCACTGGATGACTGCAGACAGGTCTGTGAAGGGATCGATTATGTGCTGCATCAGGCGGCACTCGGCTCCGTCCCCCGTTCCCTGGATGACCCGATCAATACCAACGAGAACAACATCAGCGGTTTTCTGAACATGCTGGTGGCCGCCCGGGATGCCCAGGTCAAAGGTTTCGTCTATGCCGCTTCCAGTTCGACCTATGGTGACCATCCCGGCCTACCGAAGAAGGAAGACCGCATAGGCAATCCCTTGTCGCCCTACGCGGTCACCAAGCTGGTTAATGAACAGTATGCCAGCGTGTTCGCCCGCTGCTATGAGTTCAAAACCATCGGCCTGCGCTACTTCAATATCTTCGGCCGGCGCCAGGACCCGAATGGCGCCTACGCCGCGGTGATTCCAAAATGGGTGAGCGCCCTGATCCATGACAAAGAGGTCTATATCAACGGCGACGGGGAGACCAGCCGTGACTTCTGTTATATCGACAACGCGGTCCAGGCCAATCTATTGGCTGCCACCACCATCAATCCCGACGCAGTGAATCAGGTCTATAATGTGGCGGTCGGTGACCGGACCAGCCTCACTCAGCTGTACGAAAATATCCGCGGGATTCTGTCCCGAGAGTTCCAGAATCTTGAAGGGGTGAAGCCCATCTATCGCGATTTCCGCCCTGGCGATGTCAGACACTCCCTCGCTGACATCTCCAAGGCCCGTAAACTGCTGGGATATGAACCCAGCCACCACATCGATGCTGGACTCGAAGAGGCCATGAGCTGGTATGTGGAAGACCTGAAGGCCTAGGCCTTCATACACTCAATCAACAGGTACCCCAATGAGAGTTTTGCTTACCGGTGGGGCCGGCTTTATCGGTTCAGCCCTCGCCATCAGGCTGCTGGAGCGTGGTGACGAGGTCATCAGCCTCGACTGTCTGAACGATTATTACGATGTCGAACTGAAAAAGGCCCGCCTGGCCCGTACCCAGGCGCATCCCAATTTCACCGATCTGCGCCTCGAGTTGGAGGACCGGGAAGGCATCGCCGACTGCTTCACCCAGTACAAACCCCATCGGGTGGTCAACCTGGCGGCCCAGGCCGGGGTGCGTTACTCCATCGAGAATCCCTTGGCCTATGTGGACTCCAACCTGCTGGGGTTTGGCAATATTCTGGAGGGCTGCCGGCACAATGGCGTACAGCACCTGGTGTATGCCTCCAGCAGCTCGGTGTATGGCGCCAACACCTCCATGCCCTTCTCGGTGCATGACAACGTGGACCACCCGGTCAGCCTCTATGCCGCCACCAAAAAGGCCAATGAGCTGATGGCCCATACCTATAGCCATCTCTATCGCCTGCCGACCACGGGTCTGCGTTTCTTCACTGTCTATGGACCCTGGAGCCGGCCCGATATGGCGATGCTCAAGTTTGCGCACAAGATCATGAAGGATGAGCCCATCGATGTTTTCAACTATGGAAAGCACAAGCGGGATTTCACCTACATCGACGATATCGTGGAAGGGGTCATCCGGGTATTGGATCGGATTCCGCTACCCAACCCGGACTGGAGCAGCGACAAACCCGACTCCGCCACCAGCACCGCACCCTACCGTCTCTACAACATCGGCAACAATGAACCGGTAGAGCTGATGCGCTATATCGAGGTGCTCGAGGAGAGCCTGGGCAAGAAGGCCAAACTGAATATGCTGCCGCTGCAGGACGGGGATGTGGTCGCCACCTATGCGGATGTGGCGGATCTGATCGCCGATACCGGCTACAAACCCGATACCAAACTCGAAGTGGGGGTGGAGAACTTCGCTAACTGGTTCCGGGAATACTACAACTATTGATCCTAGATTCCTCAGTTGACCGCTCCATTCTACGGTTAACGAGTTGAAATTGTG
>CBDVCD010000119.1:0-9828 GCA_965372385.1 uncultured Gammaproteobacteria bacterium
TCATCAAGCGAGAGGGACAGGGAGACACCGCCATCATCACCATCGAGTCCACACCCCAGCCGGATGCAACCGTTTCCTGGCTACGCCTGGAACACCGCCTACAGGCCAACGGCCTGCCCCTGGAGGTCACCTATATCTGTAAACGGGGCATTCCATCCCGCCGGCTCACCTTCGATAGCCCCAAGGAGATGGATGGACGCACCATTCCCACTCGCTGGACCATGGAGTCGCTTAAGGAAGAGGGCAAGCGCACAACCATCACCCTCAAATCCATCGATTTCGATACTCAATACAGTGATGAAGCCTTCACCCCAGGAAAAAAAAAGGAATAGCTGAGCATGGCGGTCGAGCAGAATAATGCAACAGGACCAACCCACCGTTAGCTGGCTGATCTTCTCCATTGCCCTGCGCAACCTGTTCGGGCAGCTCAAGCGCACCCTGCTCACTGTGGGGGCTATCTCCATCGGGCTTGCCTCACTCATCTTCCTCTGGGGTTTCAACGATGGCCTGCATCGCAACATGCTCGCCAATTTCCAGGACGCCATCATCGGCAGTATCCAGATCCATGCAGCGGGCTTTTTTGAGCATCCGAAACTCTCCAGCCAGCTAAAGAACCCAGAGGCCATCACAAATACCCTACAAAAAGCAGGCGTCACACGCTGGGCACAACGCCTGGAGACCTTCGCCCTTGCCACTTCCGAGCAGGCCAGTGAAGGTGTCATGCTCATCGGTATGGAAGCGCAACGGGAGGCGCAGGTCACCCAGCTGCAACAGCGCATTGGCGAGGGCCGATTCCTGCTGCCTGAAGACAGCTATCCCCTGATACTCGGCGCCACCACCGCAAAAAACCTCAAAGTCAGCCTGGGCGACCCGGTTGCGCTGGTGGGTTACGACCGTTTCGGTGCCCTGGTGGCGGAAGAGTTCACCCTGGTGGGCATAATCACCAGCGGTGAGATGGGCCTCGACCGGGGCATGGCCCTGACCAGCCTCACGGCACTGCAGGAGATGCTGGACATGCCGGATGGCATCACCGGCATTGTCATGCGCGTGCCCGAGGCTAAAATCGATGCCCTGGTGGCGTCCCTTGACGAGCAACTCGCGCAATACAACCTGGAGATTATGCCCTGGAGCGAGATGTTCCCGGTGATCAAGGAGTGGATCACCCTGCACAATGGCTTTCTCTATCTGTTTGTCGGCATCGTACTGTTTATCGTGCTGGCCGGGGAACTCAACACCCTGTTGCTCTCCATGCTGGAGCGGACCCGTGAATTCGGCATCTTCATGGCTATCGGCACTCAGCGCCGCCAAATCGCCGCGATGTTGATGATCGAAGCGGTACTGATTGGGTTCATCGGCACACTCTTGGGCATGGCTCTTGGCCTGGCCATCATCTTGATCACCGGCCAAACCGGGATCGATCTATCCCTGCTGCTGGGCTCGACCAGCAGATTCTATGTGGATCCGATCATCCACCCACAGCTAAATCTGGATCACCTGGGTACCACAGTGGCCAGTATCATGCTGGCCTCTCTGCTTGCCGGTCTCTACCCCGCATGGAAGGCAGTACGCCTGCAGCCAGCGGAGGCCATCCGCAATGGCTGACGTCGCCTCACTGGGATTGGCTTACTCTCTCTCCATAGCCATACGCAACCTGCTGCGCAACCCACGCCGCACAAGCATCACCCTGACCACCATGATCTTCGGTATCGCCACCCTGACCCTGCTCGGCGCGCTCAACGACGGCTGGCTGAACCAGATGAAAAGCAATTTCATCCTCAGCTTCACCGGACATGTGCAGATCCATGCCAAGGGCTTTGAAGCCTCGCAAAACCTCCAGGACAGGATCACCAACCCAGATAACATCCTGCGTTACATACAGAGCTACCCGGAAATCGTGGGCTGGACACAGCGCATACGCACCTCCGGGCTGGCATCTCTGGGCGGCAGCAGTGCCGGGGTGCAGATCATGGCCACGGATCCGGAACAGGAGACCTGGGTCACCTCGATGCACGAAAATGTCAGTGAGGGACGCTGGCTCAACCCTGGATCCCCCCAAGATCTACTGCTGGGCAAAAACGTGGCGCAAAATATCGGTGCAAACATTGGTGACAAGGTGATCCTCATGGCGCAGCAGGCCGATGGCGAGATGACCTCTGAAATCTTCTATCTCCAGGGTATCCTCGAAACCGGCGCACCGCAGATCGACCGCACCCTTGCACTCATAACGCTCGCCTCCGCGCAACTGTGGCTGGGTATGGAGAAGGCGATCACCGATATCGTCATTCGCGCGGACAACCATGCGGAAACGGCAGGCATCTACCGCCTGTTTGCCCAGCAATTATCCAAAGCCGAGTACGAAATCATGCAGTGGCAGGAGCTGGATCCCATGGTGAGTCAGTGGCTGGACTTCAGTGATGCCTATGGACTGGTGGTGATCCTGGTGGTGGTACTGCTGGTACTGACCGAAATCCTTAATACCATGCTGATCGCGCTGCACGAGCGGCGGAAAGAGCTTGGCATCATGCTGGCCATCGGTACCCCTAACCGACATATCTTCATGATGATGCTGCTGGAGGCTGTACTCCTTATCCTGCTCGGTGGGGCACTCGGCTATATGACGGGTGGACTGCTGGTCTATTCACTGGCCGATGGCGGCATTGACCTCTCCTACTTCTCCCATGCATTCCAGTTCTTCTACATGGACCCGGTCATCCACCCCCTGCTCACGACCGAGTCGGCGCTCCGCATACTGGGCACCACCCTGGTTGCGGCACTGCTCGCCGGACTCTATCCCGCCTGGAAGGCCACCCGCCTGAGTATCAGTCAATCCCTGCGCATTCAGTAATGATTATGCAACCAAATACAAGGCAGCACATTATCCAGGTGCGCGATCTCAGAAAATGCTACTGGGTGGGCACCGTCCCCTACCCGGCCCTGAATGGTGCCAATCTCGATATCGACCGGGGAGACTTTGCCGTCCTGGCGGGTCGCTCCGGATCTGGCAAGAGTACCCTGCTGAATATCATTGGTGCATTGGAATCCGCCGACCATGGCCAAGTGACCGTGGATGGTCACAATATCCTGGAGATGAACGCGGATCAACGCACCCGTTATCGGTTAAACAATATCGGTTTTGTGTTTCAGGCCTACAACCTGATTCACGTCCTCAGCGCCCAGGAAAACATCGCCTACGTCTGCCAGCTCCAGGGGATAAGCAAGAGAGAGAGTATGGAGATCGCCAGCCACTGGCTCGGCGAGGTGGAGATGGCAGACCTGGGCAAACGGCGTCCGGATCAACTCTCTGGCGGACAACAGCAACGGGTAGCGGTGGCCAGGGCATTGGCCACCAATCCAAAGATCGTGCTGGCGGATGAACCGACCGCCAACCTGGATAGTCTGACAGGACAAAATCTGGTGTGCCTGCTGCAAAAGCTGAATGATAAATTCAACACCACCTTTCTCATCTCTTCACACGACCCGGATGTAAAAAACGCCTCAAGCCGGCTGATCAAGCTGGCGGATGGACAGGTAGTAAAAAATTGGCAGGACTCGCCAGACACCAACATCACCGCGGGCATTGCCTGTCCCGCGAAAAACCTGCCCTTGACCGAGCGGTTACGCCTTAAGTTGCGCGGGCTGGGTCGAGATGGCAAAACCACTCCCTCCAACCGTCAGTAGGGACTCAGCATCCAGTTCACTGTTACGGCCCTTTTCCCTGAAGTAGCAAATCACCGACTAAACAGTTCCTGGGATAGCCGACATGATTCTCCGTGGGTGTCGGTAGCAAGGCAAGGATTGTTCCATTCAATCCTATTGCATTTCCTCCATCCATAGAGGTCAGATGCTACCGTCAAGCCTACAGGGAAGTATTCACGGCGCCCCTCGGAGGAGTATGTCGGCTATCCAACGTTTGCATTGGTAACCGCACAGATAAAAAGCCGGCACGAGGCCGGCTATTAAGTATGACCCCGCCAAGGCGGGGTCATGGATGGCGATCCTCCCGCCTTATTTTTCTCCAAAAACGAATTTCGGTTTCAACCAGAGCACCAGTAGCGGTAACAGGGTCAAGGCGGTAACCACATCGATCAGCAGCGCCTCGATGATATAGACACCAAGCCCCCAGGTGTTTGCCAGATCCGTGTTCAGCAGGGGAATAAAACAACCCAGCAGCACAATGACCGAGATAAGCACCGCGGATCCAGTGGTGTTCAAGGTATTTACCAGCGACTTCTGCCAATCTCCAGCCGTGGCCTGCATCTCCTCCCGCAGTCGCGACATCATATAAATGCCATAGTCGATACCCAGACCCATGGCGATACTCAGCGCCACCTGGAGATGGAACGCCAGATTGCCTGACCAGTTCTTCACCAGGGTGAAATAGCCACCCAGCCCATACTGCGCAAACAGGGTAATGAACAACAGGATCATCAGGATGATGGAAACTGTCAATGAGCGGAAGATCAGCGCGGCAATCACAAACACAGCGCCCGCGGTCAGCAGCGGGCCGGACAGCCAGTTAGCAACCGCTACTACGCGGGTAGCCTCAGTCGCGCCGAGGAAACCGCCCACCGCCGGTCTGACATAATCCGGTCCATCCACGGAGAGTTCATTGGTGTCGCCGGAGAGATCATCCGATGGACCGGAGCGCAGACCAAAATTGACCTTCTGGAATCCCACATCGTTCTTGTGCTCTTCGACATATTGCTGGATATCCATGGTGACCTGATGGGTCTCGACCGGGTCCATGGTATTGATGAAGCCCATGATCACGCCCTCGTTCCAATCGGGAGAGACGAAGGAGTCCATATCACCCTCTTCCGTCATGGTCTCCAACAGGCCGTTAAAGAGCTGCACGATATCGTCACCGTCACGATCGTCATCCGGATCGATTGAGCGTAGTTTTGCGTTCGTCGGAATATAGAGATCATCGATGGTTGGTTGTGTGCCAGGTTCAGCGGTCAGCAGCATGTTCACCAGGCGGATGTATTGGGCGTAGGAACCGGTAAAGCCGATAAAGGGGTGCGCGCGCATCCACTCCTCCATGGCCTCTATGTCCGCCAGCACTTCAGCATCATTGAAGACACCCTGGGCGCCACAGGGATCCGGATCCCAGCAACCCAATTTTTCCTTGTGCATAGCGCATTGCGCCATTTTCTCTCCCAGATCCTCGATATCGTATAGCTCCTCCGGGAAGTAGGTCTCCTCACACAATGGCGAGATTGGCTCCTTGCCCCGAATGGGAATGGAAACCGAGATCACACCCGGCATGATCGTATTCAGTTTTTCAATATGCTGAATGGTGATCGACTTCTCCTTGAATGCGGCGCGTGCATAGTTGATGCCCTTCTCCACCCCGGGCATCAGGTCATCCGAAGTGCCTTTGAGAATATCCGTGTAATAGATCGACACGCCAATCACCAGCGCCACAAATCCGATGGGCAGCAATTTACCCGGGCCCGCAAGCATGCCAGAGATAACCGCACCGATCTTGGTCTCCCATCCGCGCTCGTCACCCGAATGCATCTCCTTTTTACTGCATGGGAAAGTGATCATCAACAAGGGGATCAGGGTAGTCGTGGTGAACAGCAGGGTGAGCATGCCGAACATGCCAAAATAGGCGTAGGCCTTGTAGAAGGAGATATCCACCGTGGCCAGGGTGGCGAAACCCACCATATCGGTCACGATGGAGAGGGTGGCCGGCACAATGGTATGGGAGATGGCAACCTTCGCGGCCGATTCACAGTCGCCACTCTCCGCCTGTTCCTGCATGAAACGCCGGGTGACCTGTACCGAGTGTCCAATACCGATGGCCAGCAGCAGCATCGGCGTCAGCACCATCATGGTGGTGAGTTTGAAGGCGGTAAAACCCATCAATCCCAATGTCAGGATGATGGTGGCGCCAACCCCGATCATCGGGAACAGGGCGCCGCGCCAGTTTCTGAACTCGAACCACAGAGCGCCGATAACAATCGCGATGGAGATAAGGAACAACCACCACTTATTCACCAGATCAGCCAACATCCAGGCCAGGAAGTAGGGCTCGCCGGCGACCAATGTCTCGAAACGCTCGTCTTCATTAAATTCATCCATCAAGGCGCGCACCTCGCGCACCCATGGCAGATAGATCTCTTTCACCTCATCGGTGTAGTCGCCAATGACGAAGAGAGATTTTGCCACACAGTTTTTCTCCTCCTTATCCGCAAATTCACACTTGTTTCCATCAGCGTCTTCAAAACCCACCAGCATCGGCCCCATGACCGGGTTGGATTCGATACCCTCTTTGAGAAAGGCCAACTGCTCCTTGGCCGTTGCGGGATCATCGCTGATACCCTCGGTAGGGATCAGGCGCTTGAAGACCAGCCCGTTCTCATCCGCCCCCATATACTTGATCTTCTTGGCTGCGATATCGATGAAGTTGGAGGCACGGGCAGTGTCCAGGTCGACCAGTCGCTGATGGACCTCCTGAACCTTGTTGACGAACCAGCCCTGATAGACATCGCCCTCCTTGATGCGCAGGGCAAAGACCATTAGGTTGCCCATGCCGAAGTTATGTTCGGCATAGAGGTTGGTCGCTACATAGCGATTGCTCGGCGGCAACAGGGTATCCGGATCATTGCGCACATCCAGATTCTTGATCTGCAGTGCGGTAACGACGGATGCAATCAGTAAAATCAGCATAAGCGGCCAGCGAAACCGAACTACGAAGTTCGCGTAACGCTCTGCCAAGTTATTATTAGAGGAGTTATTGGAGGTGGGACCACTCATGGCGCTTACCCTTTAAAGCGTTAAACAAAAAAGGCAGGAACCCGAAACCTTGGTTTCGGGTTCCTGCCTTATCTCTAGGTTTCAGGATTCATCGAATGCTTATTCGAAGATCCACTTCAGACCGACCTGCAGGTTGGAAGTCTTATCGAACTGGCCAAACAGGGTGTTATCATCGCCCCAGTAGTTGTTCCACTCGCCGGTGAGGATGAGCGTGTCGGTGGCGCTGTATTCAACATCTAAGCGGTTCCACCAGCCACCGCCATCTCGATCATCTTCATAGATGGTAATGTTGTTCCAGCGGTGCTGCTGCGAATCGCCGAAGGGCTTGGAGAAAAACAGGGAATAGAAGTTGTCATTCTTATTGGCCCTCTGCAGTCCATTGCTCAGATGCATGGCGGCTGCATCAGCGGTATACCGTGAACAGTCAAAAGTGGCGCCCGTCTGGGTAGTACAGGTACGTTGTTCGTTAACGTAATCCAGATTCCTGAACTGGATAAACTGACCGCTGACCATCAAGTTGGTAAACACATTGAAATCAACCCCGAGCACATACTTGAAAATGTCATGCTCCTCGGAAACCAATGCCTCGGGCAGATAACCTATACCCAACAGGCGCTTGTCCACCACCGGTTGCATCTCATCCTGGGTATAGAGGAACTCACCGCGCAGCACGATAGGCGCAAGACCGGTATCCAGCGCATAGTCGAATGATGCACCAAGATTATTATTACGCGTCACTGTTTCGGTGAAGGTCATCACAATACCATCCGTACTGTGCGACGCATCACCCATGACAGCAAGCCCCCCCGTGACAGGGCTGTAAGCGCCATAGTATGTCTTGTCGCCATCAGCGTCTTCTGTATAAGCAACACCAATAGTTCCGTCATAGGAATTACTGACTTGATCGTTGGTAATAACGTCCGAGCCGGCTGCATTTACATACCCACTCTCAACATCTGACTGGGTGGAATAGAACCCAGCCGCAGCAGTACCGAAATTCTGATTTGGTCGACGCAGTTCATGCTGAAGGATTGCGCCAGTGCTCGAATCACGACAGCTCAGATCGACAGATGGGTTATGGCTATAGCCATAGAAATAGTTAACTGAAAAGTTCAAACCCGCGTCGGTTGAGTGTTTATATCGTGTACCAAAATTTGGATTGGCATCATGCGGATAGTCACGGACATATTCTGACTGTGCCGGTCCGTGCAGTCCCTCAGTAGTACCCAGCATGTCAGCCATCCACAAATTCCCCGAGGAATTATTAAAGGTGGCAAAGGATGCGTTGGGCATGTATTCAAAAGAGGCCACAGGATTTCGAGCATCCCAGTTTACGGTGGTTTGCGTGGTCATCAGATCGGCCATTGTCCAGGCTGTACCTGATTCATCCATGAGAATCGTTTCACCGCTGTTAGCATAGCCAGTGCCCATACCCATCAGGGTTGGCAAGCCCTGTTGGGCAATCGCATTCAGTAAAACAAAGCCATTACCTTCGAAACCCATCGTTTCGAAATTAATAAAGTTTGCCACGCTGTCAGTCGTACCTTGTGCAATTGGAATACCGGTTGTTGGGTTCAGTACCCCCGTCTCATCCATCGTCCAATGCAGTGAGGAAAACAGGTCTACCGACATGTTAGCAAAAGGGACAAGACCTGCGGGCGATTCACCAAACATCCCAAAAGCAGCCCCCATACTAAAACTGGTCGCCACATCGGTCAGCCTCGGGATGATGCTTTGAAAACCATTGACCTGGCCGGTAATGGTATCCACCCCCTTCATCAAATAGGCATGACCCGCATCTCCATTATCATTCAGTCCCGCTATCTTGTTCTCTTCCGCCTGGGAGACGATGAACTGGAGGTTGCCGCTATCACCTATGTTGCGTTCCGCGTTGATCATCCAGACCGGGATACGGGAATCCTCCATGGCGTTCTGATTCAGTTCCCGGTAGTCGGTCGGGTTGATGATATCGAGCAGCTTGATGCCGTCCGCGGTACCCCAGACCACCTGCTGTTTACCCAGTCTAAAATCCCAGCCCAGGGCGTTGGTATCGATGTAGAGCTCGCGCAGAAAATCGTTCTGGGTATACCACTCATGACTCCTGTAGCCATCGACGGCCTCGGTGTCATAGATCAGATTCAGATCGCCATGCCAGGAGCTCTCTTCACCCAGATCTCCGTTGAAGAAGAGCCTGACCGAGTTCTCGAATTTCAACAGGTCACCGCTGTCATGACCCTCAAGATCATAGGTGTCTTTTCCTATGCCAGTAACCTGGCCACTTTTGGTAAAAACGGCGGTCTCATTCTTGATATAGCCACTGACTTCGATTTCAGCCTCGGCGATGGCTATGCCAGGCAGCACCAGTGCGAGCAGCATGGATTGATAGAGTGCGGAACGCTTGAACATTTTATTTTTCTCCCCTAAGCCTCATTGGTTCAACCGGTAAGCTGACTTGGTCTACTCTTTTGCCGGCTGTGTGTAGACTGATATCAGGATATACAGCCTACGTTGTTATCAGGGATGCATCTTGCATGCATCCCTGTTGATTGTTTAACGCTTGATCTTACGCAGGGTCTTTTCAGACCAGAATCCCGAATCCCAATCCTGGTTGACCTGCACCACATCCTGGGGTATCACCACCCAGGTCTCGTGACCCGAAGTCAAGGTCTTGCCGTACCAGTATCCCCATGACAGGGCACGAGGATCTTCGAGTCCGAGATTGACCCAGTCACGATCGATCACCTTGACCTTGTTGCCACCTTTGAAGTATTCAGTACGGTAATCTGCGAAGGACTTTGTATCGATGTAGCTGATCCGATGTTCATACCACCAACTGCCTTTTTTGGTGGTGCTCTTCAGCTTATAGACTTCCTTGCCTTTATGGTTGCAGGCGGCATCCGGTGGGTTGGGCAGGTATTTGGTCTTGGCTTCCGCTTTGCTGATCGCGCCCAGGCAATCGTTGAAGGTCTCGGTACCCAGCAGCTCATGAGTCTCATGCTGCGGTTTACGCAAGGTTACATCACCGAAGGTAAAGTCGCTGCCACCCCAGGCATCGTCATGCGC
>CBDVCD010000120.1:0-9781 GCA_965372385.1 uncultured Gammaproteobacteria bacterium
GGGGCGGCAACAGATAGGTCTGAACTACGGCGACGTGACGCTTGCTCTCTACTCTACCTGACCCCCGTGACCCTTATTCTAGCTTACCAGCTTGTCCACCCTTTTCCGTTAACCGCTGATATTGTATCAATGCGCTCATTGCATGTTGAACGTAATCGATACGGATTTCCGATACGCGGCTATTGAACCTTATCGCCTTGGGACTGGACACCGGTTTTTTTCTCACGGATGTGCAGGAGCGACCCTTGCCACGGAACAAGGATGACGCACCTTTCCTCGGGAAAACCTATCCGTGATGGGTATAGCAACAAGTCACGAGTCTATCATGTTGAGTGTGGGTAACAGATCAGGCTGTTATCTATCACGAAAAAGCGTTATCGATCATTTCGAAATAACGGATTTGTCTCAACAGGCTTCTCTCCCGCTTGAGTATCACCTCGATGAGGGTGATGCCTTTTGTCTGAAGTGCTGTCTCCAGAGCGGGACGGAATTGGTTTTGCAGCTCGATACGCTGATGCTCTAGTCCATAGAGCCGGGCGGTATGAGTGAAGTCGAGGTGGGTCGGCATCAGCCACTGCTGTGCGAATGTCTCCAGTCTGGCTTGAGGCAGCATGCCGAAGATGCCGCCGCCGTTGTTGTTGAGCAGGATAATGACGCCATCCAGTTCTCGTGAAAGCAGCAGGCCGTTCATGTCATGAAAAAAAGCGAGGTCCCCCAACAGTCCGACAACCGGTTGCTCTGCGGCGGCGGTGAGGCCCAGCAGGGTCGAGACATTGCCGTCGATGCCACTGGCGCCTCGGTTGGCGAGGATACGCAGCTGTTTGTCACCCTGGCCACTCCAGCTGTCGAGCTGGCGGATAGGCAGGGAGTTGCCACTGAAGAGGATGGCTTGGTCGGGCAGTGCGGCCATCAGTTCGTTGATTATCACATCTTCGAAGGGTGTCTCCTCCGGTGGAATGTCGAGCCGGTCAACTTTCTCTTCCGTCTGGATGAAGTGGTGCAGCCACCCGGCTGGTCCTGTTGCAGGTCCCATCTGGAGCAGGGCGTTGCAGAACGGGCCGGGCTCCACCCGTACCATCTCGCTGACCTGATGCAACGGGTCGGGCCAGTCACCCAGTGGGGCGCAGAGCACAAGGGGAGCATCGATACTGGCGAGATAGTCCAGCAGGGCCTTGGATACCGGCGCGGCGCCGAAGCGCAGGATCCAGTCGGGTAGCTCCCCGGTTTTAAACGGATCGGTGCGTAGAAAGCTGTCATAACGGCTGATGACCTGGGAATGGTCATGGCCGCCGAAACGCAACCCACTCAAGGGATCGGCCAGCAGGGGGCAGCCCAGTTGCCTGGCCAGTGCGGTCACGGCCTGGGGGAAATCGGCACGATGGTGTGCCGGCCCGCAGACGATGAGCCCTTTCCCTCTGCTGAGCAGACGGGTGATGCGTTGGAGCTGTTGGTTATCAGGCAAGACTCGGTTGTACGCCACCGGAACGGCGGGGCCGGGGGATGGCGCCGGTGGCCATTGGGTTGGCGTCAGTGGTTCCCGGAACGGCAGGTTGATGTGTACCGGCCCAGGGTCGGGCGAGCAAGACTGGTGTACTGCCTGAATGCCCAGACGACGGATGTGGGCCTGGGCCTGAGGCTCTTCCGTGGGTAACCCGGCGTCATGAAAGCCCCGTACCTGGCTGCCGAACAGATGGATCTGATCCACGGTCTGATTCGAGCCACAGGCCTGCAGTTCAGGGGGGCGGTCGGCACTGAGCAGGATCAGCGGTATGCCGGAGCGGTTGGCCTCGACCACCGCCGGTAACCAGTGGGCCGGGGCACTGCCGGAGGTGGCGATCAGGGCCACTGGCTCCCGGGCATGGCTGGCCAGCCCCAGGGCAAAGAAGGCGGCGCTACGCTCGTCCGGATGGTGCCAGCTGTGGAGTTTGGCATGGCGATTGACCGCCAGTACCAGCGGGGTGGAACGGGAACCGGGAGAGATGACCACCCGGCGGACACCCGCCGCGGCCAGCCCATCGATCAGCTTGTCTGACCAGACCAGATTGAGGGAGGCGGTATCCATTATCCTAGAATCCTCAGTTGAACACCGTGAAGGGTGCACTTGTGGTGGTGCATGGCAAGGGTCGCTCCAGCACATCCTGTGCCCGCGACACTTGTGCGTCCATGCACATCGCACAACGACGCGGACTAAATCGCCTGGAGCGATTTGAACAGCTTGAGCTGGCCCGTAGGGTGGAGGGCAGGATGCCCGGAGTAATAGTTATTCTATTCCAAGGAGTTGTAACGCAGCCCTGTGCCGCCACAAGTGTGCCATTCGGGGTGTAACATTGTTCACTCAACAGGTGAATTTCCCAATATCCCATAAAGTTTTTATTTTTGAACGTTAAGGTACGGCTAATAGTGGTCAACTGAGGATTCTGGGATCATGCCTCTTCCAGCGCCTCCAGCATGGCGCCCAGCTTCAGTTCGATCTCCTCGTATTCGCTCTGTGGATCTGAGCCCGCGGTGATACCCGCCCCGGCATAGAGCTCCGCGTCATAACCCAGCAGTTGTACGCAACGAATCAGTACCGCCAGCTCTCCGTCGCCCTTGGCGTCGACCCAGCCAGCGGCCCCGGTGTACCAGCCACGAGAGAAGGACTCGTTCTGTTCCAGCCAGACACGGGCCTGCTGCACCGGGGTTCCGTTCACCGCGGCCGTGGGGTGCAGCTGTTCAGCTGCTTCAAATAGCCCGATCTCAGGTTTTAGGGTTCCTGAGAGTTCTGTCCAGAGGTGTTGCAGGGCCCGCAGCCGTTTCAGCTGGGTTGGCTTGATGGGCTGCACTTCGCTGCAGATGGCTTGCAGTACGGCCTGAATATTTTCCACCACCAGCTGATGCTCGTGTTGTGACTTGGGATCATCTAGCAGGGCCTGGCCAAGCAGTTGATCTTTGGTCTCGTCAGCGGCACGGGGCAGGGTACCCGCGACCGCGTCACTGCGGATCAGGGAATTCCTGCAGGACAACAGATGTTCGGGTGAGGCGGCGACGAAGGTTAAATTTTCCTGTCGGGTGGCGAACAGCACACTGTCCGGATAGAGACAGCTCAGGGTGGATATCAGGCGCACCGGATTGAGTCGCCGTTCGGCGCGGACATGAATCTGGCGTGCCAGCACCACCTTTTCGATCAAGCCTTTTCCGATATCCTGTTTTGCCTTGCGCACCCAATTGATCCAATCATCCTTGGATGGTTCGCTGTGGATGAGAGGCAGGTTGGTCTGGTGTCCGGGTGGACCGGGCGGTTGCGCGGCGGCCTCGATCAACTGGGTGAGCATATCCATCCAGCCATCAATCAGGTGGGCTAAATCTTTTTCAGTAGCGGTATCGAACGAGCATGAGAGGGTGCTGCTGTCTCCCTGTTGCTGCAGCAGCACTTCGGGCAGGCAGAGGGCGGCATTGGGCATCCCCTCCCAGGTATCGCGCATGGGGTCATCAGGGGAGAAGGCGAAGCCGGTGAAGAGGATGGGTTCGATGAGGGTATGATCCGGGTCGAATCGATCCCATCTGGCCAGGATATCCCGAAAGATGGCTGACAGTTGTCGGAAACGATCTGCTCCGCCTGCACTGATACGTAGTGCCTCGCCTGCCCCCAGGCGGTACTCCTCCTGATTCGGCTTGCCCCAGAAACACCAGCGCGTCCCTGCCTGGGTAAGGGTTTGCAAGCGAAAACCCGGCAGAGGCAGGGTCAAGGTGTAGAGTCTGTCAGGCTGAGGCGGATGCCTGTCCAATTCAATGGGCAGTCGTTGCCGGATGCTGTCGAGTAGTGTGTGAGGTTCGAACATGTTTATCCGCGGGCAAGTATCCCGCAGACAAGTCTTGTTTTCTGCGTGGCGGCCCCTGGTTATTGTCTCTTCTGATAGAGCGACTCAAAACGGGCTACGGAGAAACCGTGCATGCGTTGCTTGCCCACCAACAGGATGGGGACTCCGGTTCCCTGCAGCCGTTTGAAGTCTCTCTTCCCCTTCTCCGAATGCTCTACATCATACTCCTCATATGGAATCTTTTTCTTCCCGAAATAGCGCTTGGCTTTTTTACCGACCCCATACCACCTGGTTGTCAGTGTGGTAGTCCATTGAGGACTTTTAGCCCGGGCTCTGGCAGAGTAGCAGTGCCGCTACCAGGATAATAAATCAAAACACGAAAACAGAGACTTGAACCCCATGCCTTTACCCGCGTTGCTTCTTTTATTGCTGATAACCCCTCTGAGCGGTCGGGCTGAAAATGACCCTGTGTTGGAGGCGCTCCAGGAGATCATGGAGTTTGCGGAGTATTCCGCGGGGGCAATCTCGCCGGATCAGTTGAAGAGTATCGGATTAGCCGCGTTTGTTGTTGTCGATACCCGCCAGAAAAAACACTTTGCAACAGAACATCTTCCTGGGGCGGTGAATATCGAGTGGCGGGAGATCGTCGCCCGGCGGGATGAGATTCCAAATGACCAGCCCGTGGTGCTCTATTGCGATACCGGCCTGCTTTCATCCAAGGCCCAGTTTGCGCTCAGTCTGTTGGGCTATGAAAACGTGAAAGTATTGTATGGCGGTATCAACAATTGGCGCGCACGACAATAGGAGAAATCACTCTCCTGGAGTGAAATTCACGACCCTTATTCGATGCCCAGTTTTTCGAGCCGGTAGCGCAGGGACCTGAGGCTCATGCCCAGTTTCCTTGCCGCCGCCGTGCGGTTCCACCGGGTCTCTTCCAGGGCCTGGCTAATGGCCTGTCGCTCGACCTCTTCCATCTTATCGCCCAGCGGCAAGTCATCCGTCCCCGGCTGGAGCGAGGGTTGGTTGGCTGGCAACGAGAGATCCTCGTGGCCGATCTTTTTACCGTCACACAAGGTCACCGCCCTTTCCAGGATATTCTCCAGTTCACGCACATTCCCGGGGAAGGCATAGCCTTTGAGCGCGTTGAGTGCGCCGGGGATGAGTTGGGGTTTGTCGACACCGGTCTGGCGGACCAGCTTGCTGAGGATATGCTGGGCCAGCAGAGGGATGTCATCGGGCCGCTCCCGCAGTGGTGGCAGCGGGAGCTCGATAACGTTCAAACGGTAGAAGAGGTCCTGGCGGAACGCGCCCTGTTCCACCAGTTTCGCCAGGTTTTCGTGGGTGGCGCTGATGATGCGTAGATCCACGGGGATCTCATGCTGTTCACCCACGGGGCGTACCCGTTTCTCCTGAATCGCCCGCAACAGTTTCACCTGCATGTGCAGGGGCAGATCGGCAACCTCGTCGAGAAAGAGGGTGCCGCCGTCCGCGGCCTGGAACAGACCCTGGTGATCGCTGGTAGCGCCGGTAAAGCTGCCCTTTTTATGGCCGAACAGCTCGCTCTCCATCAGCTCCTGGGGAATGGCGCCACAGTTGACCGCGACGAAATTGTGATCTCCACGTGGTCCCTGAGAGTGAATCAGCCTGGCCGCCAGCTCCTTCCCGGTACCCGATTCGCCACTCACATAGACCGGGGCCTGGCTACGGGCCAGTTTGGCGATCAGTTTGCGGGTATCCTCCATGGCCTTTGAATCACCCAGCATGGGGTGCTGCTCGGTCTTCTCAGAGGTAGAGCTGGCAGCTGAAGTGCGCCCCGTCGATCTGAGTTTGAGGGCCGTTTCCGTCAGTTTGCGCAGGATCTGGAGATCAACCGGTTTCGAGACAAAGTCAAAGGCCCCCGCCTTGAGCGCCTTGATCGCCGATTCCATATTCCCATGGGCGGTGATCATGGCGACCGGCAGTTCCGGGTAGTGTTTACTGATGTAGCGGATCAGATCGATGCCGTTGCCGTCAGGCAGACGCATATCGGTGAAACAGAGGTCGAACGACTGTTGCTGCAACCGCTCCCGGGCGGCCGCCAGATTAACCACCGAATGGGCGTCTATGCCCATGCGCAACAGGGTGATCTCGAGGAGTTCGCAGATATCCGGTTCGTCATCCACGACCAGGGCGATGGGTTGTGTCATGCTTATGCTGTCCCGTCGGTTAATCTCTTGAAGTGGAGCCGGAAACAGCTGCCACCGGTTGGACCGGGGATGTATTCCAATCTTATCTGATTGGCTTCACTCAGCTCCTTGGCTATATAGAGACCCAGACCCGTGCCATTACTCCGGGTGGTGTAGAAGGGCTCAAAGATCTGTTTCGCCACATGCGGTGCAATGCCTGGTCCATTATCGATGATATCGACCACCGGATGGTTAAATTCACTGAGTTTGCCACCGATCAGGTTGATATGTAGATGGGTTTTGTCCGTCGCATGTTCTCTGGCGTTGTTACAGAGGTTGGTCACAATCTGCCGCAGTTGCTCCAGGTCGGCAAGTACAGCTGTGTCGTGTGGAGTGATCTGTACATAGAGGCGGGATGTATCGAATCCCTGGGTCTTGACCAGTTCAGCGACCAGATCGTCAAACCACTGGCCCAGTGAGATCAGTTCAGGCCTGCCTGGTTTATGGCGGGAGAGCTGCAGTACATTTTCGATGACCTGATTGACCCGGGATGAGTTGGTCTTGATGATCTCCGTCAGACGTCTGTCCGCCGGATTCAGGTCGGGTGATTCATCGAACAACTGACTGGCATGGCTGATGGCGCCCAATGGATTGCGGATTTCGTGGGCGATGCTGGCGGTGAGTCGTCCAAGCGAGGCGAGTTTCATCTGCTGGGCTACGCGTTGCACCTGGGAGGTATCCTCCAGAAACAGCAGCGCATCCCCTAGACTGCCCAACCCCAGCGGCTTGATGTGAGGCCGGATTTCGGGACCCTGAGGGCTGGCGCGAAAGGGACGGTAGTTGCTGTGGTGTACTTTGCGCCATTTGGCGACCAGGGTGTCCAGCTCAGGGGAGGCGGCGAAAAGCTGATTGCCCGTTGTTGCCTCGGGCATGCCGAGCAGATACCAGGCCGGATCGTTCATGAGTAGGATCCTGTTATCGACACCGACAACCAAGACCCCGGTCTGTATATGCTGGATGATGTACTCGTTCAGCTGGGCCATGTTGCCCAGCTCTTGTTGCCGCTCATCGGCCAGTCTCTCACTCACCCGTGCGCGTCCTTTCAGGACCATGGACAACAGGGCCGTGGCAAAAAAGACCGCTCCCAGAAAACCGGCCTGCGGCAGGTGCGTGGGAAACGCGTTACTCGGGCTGGCGACAAACTGTTCGGAGAGCATCGCCAGTGCAGCGAGGGCAGCGAACAGCAGGGCCGAGCGCCCCTCTATCATCAATGCACCGCCGGTAATGGAGATGGCGATGAGCATGCCCAGGCCGGTCCCGACGCCACCGCTGGCATGCATCAGGAGCGTGATCGCAATGATATCGATGAACAGAATCAGGTAGGCCTGTTGTTCGGGCCTGGGAGAGCCCCAATACCAGAAGATGGCTGAAACCAGAGTCAGACCGGCATAAAGGGTGGCGGTAATCCCGAACAGGCCCCCGGCGTGCTGGCCAAAAAATTCCGGGCCGGTATCCGAATAGAAGAAAAAGACCAGGCTCAGGGAGAGGATGATGCGGTAGAGCAGGAAGAGTCGTAAGGGTCGCCAGACGGAGCTCTCGTCTGTTTGTTGGGGGTGGGATTTGCCCGGTTGAGCATTGAACAGCTGCTCAAACTGCCCGAGCATGCGGGTGCTCTTGGTTGAAAATGCTATTCTTGACGTTTGAAAAGCCGTTGATGTTCGCGATTGCAAAAGAAATCGTCCCCCTGCTGGATAGCCTCACTCCGTGGCAGATGCAGACCGCAATGGCTGCACTGCACACTGTCTACCGATTTAACGGCCTGAGGTGGGGTATTTTTTAGTCGCTGTTGGCGGATGAGATGGCGAAGGATCAGCCAGACGGCCCAGATGGCCAGGCCAAGCAAGAGGTAACGTAGTCCCATGGAAGTGTTTTTGTCAGGTGGATGTTTCTGAAATAATACCAGTTGATGATCAGTTACATCAGTGTTTCCTTAGCTGAGGTATGCAACTCATCACCTGACACTTTAGTATGATGTAAACCGAGGGTCCAGTGAGTCTGATTATCCAAATCGCCCAGTTGAATTTTCTGGTTGGTGGCATCGAGCAAAATGCCCGGCGGGTTATCGAAGCGGCCCGGGCAGCCCGCTTCCAGGCGCAGGTGATCGTCTTTCCGGAGCTGGCCCTGACCGGTTACCCGCCGGAGGACCTGCTGTTGCGGGACGATTTTATCCAGCGGGTGGAGCAGGCATTGGAACAGGTGCTTGCGCAAGCCCAGGGTATCCATCTGGTGCTGGGCTATCCCCGGCGCGAGGAGGGCAAGCTCTACAACACCGTGGGGGTGCTGCGGGATGGAGAGATCCTGACGGAGTACCGCAAGCAATTGTTGCCCAATTACAGCGTCTTTGACGAGAAACGTTACTTCACCCCAGGGGATCGGGCGGCCATCTTCAAACTGCGGGAGGTCAGTATCGGATTGACCATCTGCGAGGATATCTGGTCTCCCGAACCGGTGGCGCAGGCCAAGGCCGCGGGGGCCCAGCTGCTGCTCAATCTGAATGCCTCGCCCTTTCACACCGGTAAGGCCCCGGAACGGGAAAGTCTGCTGCAACAGCGGGCGCGGGATAACGCCCTGCCCATCGTCTATACCAACCTGGTGGGGGGGCAGGATGAGCTGGTCTTCGATGGCGGCTCCTTCGTGGTGGACGCACAGGGTGAACTGACCCAGCGTCTGCCGTTCTACCGCGAGGCGCGGGAGCTGGTTGAATTCCGTACCGAGCAGGGGGTTCAGCCCCTTGTCCGGGAGGTCATCCCCCACCTGTCGGAAGAGGCCGCGGTCTATCAGGCCCTGGTCCTCGGCGTGCGCGATTATGCCGGTAAAAACGGCTTCAATGGCGCCATCCTTGGCCTTTCTGGAGGCATCGATTCGGCCCTGACCCTGGCCGTGGCGGTAGATGCCCTGGGCAAGGATCAGGTGGAGGTGGTGATGATGCCATCCCGCTATACCGCTCAAATGAGCAACGATGATGCCGTGGCCGAGGCGCAGGCGCTGGGGGTGGCCTATCGATCTATTCCCATCGAGCCCGCCTTCAAGGCCTTTACCGCCATGCTTTCCGAGGAGTTCGCCGGCCTGCCGATGGATGTGACGGAAGAGAATATCCAGGCCCGCTGCCGGGGCATCATCCTGATGGCGATCAGTAACAAGAAGGGGCGCATTCTGCTCACCACCGGTAACAAGAGCGAGATGTCGGTGGGTTACGCCACTCTCTATGGCGATATGGCGGGGGGGTTTGCGCCGATCAAGGATGTACCCAAGCTGATGGTCTACCGCCTGTGCGAGTATCGCAACGGGATCTCACCGGTGATCCCCCAACGGGTGCTGGAGCGGCCGCCGTCGGCCGAGTTGGCGCCGGATCAGAAGGATAGTGACTCCCTGCCGGACTACTCGGTGCTGGATCCTATCCTGGAGCGCTATGTGGAATGGGATCAGAGTGCCGAGGAGATCATCGCCGCGGACTTCGAGGCTGAGACGGTGAGACGTATCCTGCGTCTGGTGGACCGCAACGAATACAAACGTCGGCAGGCTCCCCCTGGGGTGAAGATTACCCGTCGTGCCTACGGTCGTGACCGTCGCTACCCACTAACCTGCGGTTAAACCGAGAAACGGCAGTTGGCCCGCCCAACTGCCATTTCTAGGTTGATTCCTATTGGACGTCGTAATATCAGGGGCGTTAAACTCACGCCTTCATTTGTTTCTAAAATAACCTGGCATCGCCAACTGGAGCAGAAGCGCAATGAAAAAAGTCGAGGCAATCATCAAACC
>CBDVCD010000121.1:0-9776 GCA_965372385.1 uncultured Gammaproteobacteria bacterium
CCATGGGGCAAGGAGGGCGTGCGATTTCCGGGGAAACCTGTTCGTGATGGGTATAGTGCCCGGATCCTCTGTTGCCAAAGGATCCAGACGGTTTCAAATGAACGGGAAGTTACGCTTCGCGGTTATCGATCAACTGTTTCTGAATACTACCAGGTACCGCCTCATAGTGACTGAACTCAATGGAGTAGTTGCCTTCACCACCGGTTATCGCCTTGAGCCTTGTGCCGTATCCCTCCAGCTCAGCCAAAGGTGCCTGACCCTTGATAACGATCTGCCCATTGCGCCCAGTCTCCGTACCGCTGATTTGCCCCCGTTTGCCCGCAAGATCACCAGCCAAATCACCCATGAAATTGTCAGGTGTGGTAATGCTGATGTTGACGATCGGCTCGAGTATTTTGGGACCGGCCTGCTCGACGGCTTCCAGGAAGGCCTTCTTGCCGGCGGTTGTGAAGGCGATCTCTTTTGAGTCGACCGGATGAAACTTACCGTCATAGAGTGTGACCTTGACATCCTGCAAGGGGAAGCCTGCGAGTGCACCTTCGCTGATGGCCTGGCGCACACCCTTTTCCACTGCCGGGATAAGCTGTCCAGGAATGGCGCCACCGACAACCTTGTTGGCAAACTCAAATCCTTGACCCCGTGGCAGGGGTTCGATGCGGAGGAAGACCTCGCCAAACTGGCCCGCGCCACCGGTCTGTTTCTTGTGGCGATGGTGTCCCTCGGCGGGGCGGGTAATGGTTTCGCGGTAGGCGATCCTGGGTGGGCGGGTCTCCACATCTACGTTGTATTTCTTTTTTAACTGCTCCAGCAGGACATTCAGATGCAGGTCACCCAGTCCGCGCATGATCGTTTCATTCAGGGTCACATTGTGTTCAACGTGAAAGCAGGGGTCTTCATCCTGCAGTTTATTCAGTGCTTCACTCAGTTTTTGTTCATCCCCCCGCTTTGTGGTGTTGATGGCCAGACCAAACAGAGGGATCGGACATTCGATGGAGCGCAGATGGTGGTGATCCTCTTCATGGGAATCATGCAGTACCGCATCGAAATGGATCTCATCCACCCGCGCCACGGCACAGATATCGCCAGGTACTGCCTGAGTGAGTTCAGATTGTTCGTTACCCTGCAGGCGTAATAGATGAGTTACCTTGAAGGGTTTGCGGGCATCACCGATAAACAGCGCACTGTTGGCGGTGAGGCTGCCCTGATGCATGCGGAAGATGCCCAGCTTTCCCCTGTAGGGATCGTTGAGCACCTTGAATACATGGGCGATGACGTGTTTGTCCGGATCCGGCGTGACATCCACTGGCTTCATATCGGCGCCTTCGCCCATCATGAAGACCGGCGGATTGCCCTCAGTCGGATCGGGCATCAGTTTGGCGAACAGGTCCAACAGTTCACCGATACCCGCACCATTCTCCGCGGAGGTAAAACAGACCGGGATCAGATGCCCCTCCCGCAAGGCCTTTTCGAAAGGATCATGTAGCTGTTCAGGCGCCAGTTCCTCACCCTGTTCGAGGTAGATCTCCATCAGCTGCTCGTCGACCTCCACAACCTGGTCGATCATGGCGCTGTGTGCTTCCGCCACGGAGGAAAAATCGGTGGTATCACCACTTGGTTGAAAGAAGCAGTCAACCACCTTGGCGCCATTATCCGTCGGCAGGTTGATGGGGAGGCACTCGCTGCCGAAGGTCTCCTTCAGGCTGTCTAACAGGGCGGCGTAATCTGCCTGATCACTATCGATCTTGTTGACAATGATGATGCGGCAGAGTTTGCGCCGCTTGGCGGCATCCATCATGCGGATGGTTATCGATTCGATACCGGTCTCCGCATTGACCACCACTGCCGCGGTTTCAACCGCTGGTAGAATACTGATGCTACGACCGAGAAAATCGTTATACCCAGGGGTGTCGATGAGGTTGATCTGACTGCCCCCGTGACTCATGTGGATGAGGGCGATATCCAGCGAGTGTTGCAGGGCCTTTTCCTGTTCATCGAAATCACAGACGGTGTCGCCATTCTCAACGCTGCCGGCCGACGGGATGCTCCCGCTGCGGTGGAGCAGGGATTCTGCAAGGCTGGTTTTGCCGGATCCCGCATGTCCGACAAGGGCAATGTTTCGGATGTCATGAGTTGAGTAGCTGGCCATCGGTTCTCCTTCGGCTTAGGTGCTTATAATTCGCTCTGAAACGAAAAAAGAAAGAAGTATACCAAGTATTGAGTCTGGGTAGGAAAAAGCGGAAAGATTGTTCTCCCGCGGCCATTTTTTTCAGGCGGCATACCAGAAACACCCTAGGGAGGGGTGTTTCTGGATGCTAATCAATGTATGCGGGTTTATGGATGAATCGAATCGATGGTGAGCATGATCGGACCCGTCTGTCCGGGTTTCACCGGTTTGATTTCCCCTTCCAGGTCGCCGCTTTGGGGATTGGGAGTGCCAGACAGGGAGACCCTGGCACCGACCACCACTTCCGAAAAAGCCGAGAGTTTCATCTGGGGCATCATGGCTAAGCTGTCATCGAGCACGATGGTCAGCGGCAGATCCTTCACCTGTTTGCGTACAGCCGCCAAAGGCATTTGAGGACCCGTGAGCGCCTTGGCATAGATGAACACCAGATCGTCCGGTTTGGCCTTGTCACGCAATTCGGGAGACAGCTTGAGGATCACCTCAATGGCCGACTTGGCGTTGCTTCCAGCGGTCTGTTCCGCACTATTCTCTGGCTGAACAATCGGCGGCAGTTCGGATTCCAGGCCCAGCTTGACCCGCGCATCCTTGATGGCACCCTGCACAGCGGCCACATCCTTACTCTGGGGTGTCAGCAGACTCTCGAGCTGTTCCCAGTAGTCCAGTGCATCCTTGAAGCGCTCGGTCTGATAGGCCGCAATACCCATCATCCAAAGCGCATTGGGGTCTTTGTCGTTGAGTTTGTAGGCCTGTTCGATAAGCGTAGTGGGCTTGCCGCTAAAGTCATTCCCGGCCATCTTGCCGAGGGCTTCCGCGTAGGCGAGCAACAGCGTGGGATTCTCCGCGTTCAATTTCATCGCCCGTTCATAGGCGGCCATGGCATTCGCTGGCTGGTTCAGGGCCATATAGCTGCGGCCCAGCATCAGCCAGCCATCCATATTGTCCGGCTGGGCTTCCATCTTCGCCGCCAGTTTTTTCACCAGATCCTCCATGGGAGGAAGGTCTTCCGTGGACTGGGGCTGGGAGTGGGGAGCAGCCGCGTTGGTCGCTCCGCCAGCATCCGCGAGAAGCGGGATGATCTCCGGGCTGCCCAGCGCCTGGTACATGCCTATGGCCATCAGCGGGATCACCAGCGCCACACTCATAGCCCATCGGCCCGATTTCGAGTTGGCGGCAGCCGGTTGGATCTTGTCGCCGTTCACATCGGTCAACAATTCTTGCTCCAGGTCTTTGTGGGCCGCGTCATAGCGGGCCTGATCCAGCATGCCGTTGCTGAGGTCGTTATCCAGCTCTTCCAGCTGCTGTTTGAAGACAGAGAGATTGAGTTCATCGGCGCTGAGCGTTGCGTACTCCCGCTTACGCACCAAAGGCAGCACAATAAAGGCGATCGCCAGGAGCATCAGCCCGGCGGCAATAATCCAGAATGTGGTCATTTGGTCACGTCCTTGGTATTGGGTGATTGGTCGAGTAGGGAATCGAGTCGTTGCTGATCAACCTCAGAAAAGGTTGTCTCCTGGCTCTGTTTTTTTCTCTTGAGGGTGCGCAGCAGAAGCAGCGCACCGATCAGGAATAGGAATAGGGGACCAAACCAGAGAGGATAGGTCGACGGTTTCATCGGCGGATCGTAGAGCACGAAGTCACCATAACGATCCACCATAAAACGGATGATGTCATCCTTGGTCTTGCCGGCCTGCATCATGTCGTAGATCTCATTTCTTAGATCCACCGCCAGTTCCGCATTGGAACCCGCCAGGGATTCGTTCTGGCAGACCAGGCAACGCATCTCCTCGATGATCGCACGAAAGTTCTGGGTCTTGGCGGGGTCATCAAACTCATACTCTGCCAGGGTCGCGGCAGAGAGCGGGGCGGTGATGGAACACAGCCAGATCAAGGTGATTAGAAGGCTACGCAGAGTCATTATCCCTCCTGTTTCAGCTTTTCGATGAGAGGCAGCAGGGTATCCTGGACCAGCTGAGGCGTGACAGGGCCGGCATGCTTATATTGGATGATCCCCTTGCTGTCCACCACAAAGGTCTCAGGGGCACCATACACCCCCAGATCAATCGCGGTGCGGCCCTTTTTGTCGAAGATGTTGGCCGCATAAGGATCGCCAAGCTGGCGCAGCCAGGTCAGCGCCTTGGCACGATCATCCTTCCAATTCAGGCCATAGATAGCCACCTTGCCGGTGCGAGCCAGTTGCACCAGGGTGCCATGTTCCGCCCGGCAGGAGGCACACCAGGTAGCCCAGACATTGAGCAGATAGGGTTTTCCCAGCAGATCCTTATCGGTGATCTGGCGGTCGGGCTTATCCAGCAGCGGCAGGGCGAACTCCGGCACTGACTTGCCGATCAGCGGGGAGGGGATCTCCCGGGGATTCAAGCCCAGCCCCATGAACAGGAAGGCCGCGATCACCCCGAAGATGATCAGTGGCACGCTAAAACGCAGATAGGATTTCATCAGCTTCTCCCTGTTGCGGTCGCCACTGAACCATCCGCCTTGATCCGCTTGGCAGCCCGGACTCGAGCGGTGCGGTAGCGCCGGTCTGTGATCGCCAGGATGCCACCCAGCGCCATGAAGATACCACCCAGCCAGATCCAGCGTACATAGGGTTTGTAGTAGAGACGCAGACTCCAGTCGCCGCCACCGAGAGATTCGCCGAGGGAGACATAGAGATCGCGGGTCAGGCCCGGGTCGATGGCCGCCTCGGTCATGGGCCGGGTCTGGACGAAATAGGTGCGTTTCTCCGGCTCCAGAGTGGCGATCAGTTTACCCTCCTGAAAGACCTGGAAACGACCACGATGGGCGTTGTAGTTGGGGCCGGGATACTCACTGACCCCTTCGAACTTGAATTCATAACCGGCTATGTTGGCGGTATCTCCCGGAGACATGCGGATATCCTGCTCGACGCCATAATTCGACACCATGGTGATGCCGACAATGAAGACCGCCACGCCAATATGGGCCAGGATCATGCCATAGTAACTGCGTCCACCACCAGCCAGGTCACGCATAAAGCCGCTAAACCCCTGCTTGTGCTTCAGGCGTTCCTTGAGATTTACCACATGGGAAGTCACCACCCACATGGTCAGCCCCATGCCGAGCCCGACCATCCAGTTCCAGTCTGACAGGAAGGGCAGCAGAGTCAGCAGGCCAAAGCCCACGCTGACCCCAAAGGCCACGCGCAACTGTTTGACCAGATAGCCTGGGTCTGTGTGTTTCCAGCGTGCAAGCGAACCTATCCCCATCAGCAGGGCCAGGAAGGGGGTAAGCAACACGAACATCTTGTTGAACCAGGGAAAACCCACCGAGATCTTGCCCCAGTCCAGGGCATCGTAGATCAGCGGCGCCAGGGTGCCGAGCAGGATCAGTCCAGCCAATACGGAGAACAGCAGGTTGTTACCCAACAGAAAGGTTTCGCGGGAGACGATATCGAAACGGCCACCGCCTGAGATATAGGGCGCGCGCCAGGTATAGAGCATCAGTGAACCGCCTATCACGAACAGCAGGAAGATCAGGATGAAGAGACCGCGCGCCGGGTCGGAGGCGAAGGAGTGCACCGAGGTCAGCACCCCGGAGCGCACCAGGAAGGTACCCAGAAGACTCAGAGAGAAGGCGGACAGGGCCAACAGCACGGTCCAGCTCTTGAAGGCGCCGCGTTTTTCGGTGACCGCCAGGGAGTGCATCAATGCGGTCCCCACCAGCCAGGGCATGAGCGAGGCATTCTCTACCGGATCCCAGAACCACCAGCCGCCCCAGCCCAGTTCGTAGTAGGCCCACCAGCTGCCCAAGGCGATGCCGATGGTCAGAAAGACCCAGGCCACGGTGGTCCAGGGCCGCGACCAGCGCGCCCAACCGGCATCCAGTTTGCCCCCCAGCAGGGCGGCGATGGCGAAGGCAAAGGCCACGGAAAATCCCACATAACCCATGTAGAGGATTGGGGGGTGAATCGCCAGACCGAAGTCCTGCAGCATGGGATTCAACTCACCACCTTCGAAAGGCACGGGAAAGGTCCGGTCGAAGGGATTGGAGGTCAGCAGCATGAAGAGCAGAAAGCCGATGGTGATCATGCCCATCACCGAGAGCACCCGGGCTACTACTGGCAAGGGCAGATTACGGCTGAAAAAGGCAATCGCGGCGCTCCAGGCGGAGAGCAGAAAAGCCCAGAGTAGCAGTGATCCCTCATGTGCCCCCCAGACCGCCGAGATCTTATACATATCCGGCAGCTTGGTATTGCCGTGCTGGGCTACGTAGATAACGGAGAAATCATTGGCCAGGAAGGCATTGGTCAGTACCGCCAAGGCGATACCGAGAAAGACCAGTTGTCCCCAGGCGAGGGAGCGGGAGAGGGCCATCCAGGAGCGGATATTCGCATAGGCGCCGGCCAGCGGTACGACCGCCTGGGTGACCGCCAGGCAGAGCGCCAGTATCAGGGCAAAGTGACCGAGTTCAGGAATCATTGAATGCTGGCCTGTGGTTGCGGGTTGCCCACAGCGGTGTCGTGGGCCGTTTTCAACGAGTCAGCCACTTCCGGCGGCATGTAGTTCTCGTCATGCTTGGCGAGCACCTCACTGGCGATAAACACGCCACCCTCGCCCAACTGGCCCAGGGCAACTATACCCTGTCCCTCACGAAACAGATCGGGCAGGATGCCGGTATATTCCACGGTGACCTTTTCTGCGTTGTCGGTGACGTCGAACGCGGTAGTGAGGCCATCCGGTCTACGCTTCACGCTTTCGTTGACCACCAGGCCGCCAATGCGGAAGGGGTGTCCGGCTGGCGCCTTACCCTCTACCACCTCACTGGGTGAGAAGAAGAACATCAGGTTTTCATCGAAGGCATTCAGAGCCAGCCAGGCGGCGACGCCGATACCAGCCACCATCATGCCTATAAGATAGAGACGTTTTTTACGGATAGAATTCATTGCTGCATTTTCCTGGCCCGACGAATCTTGCGGGCGATGTCAGAGACGGTTTTTCTACGCTGCTGCATTGGGGCGACGATGTTGGCGACGAGGATGATAAGGGCGAGGCCATAGGAAGGCCATATGTACTCTGCGTAGCCGCCCATGGCGAAAAATTCACTCATTTTGCATCCCCCTCGACCATCTCCAACACCCAGCGCGTATTTCGATCACGCTCGAGTAATTCCGCACGCGCCCGCATTAAGACCACGGCGCCATAATAAAGTTTAAAAGAGAGCGCCATCAGCAACAATGGAATCAGCATGCTGGTATCCATGGAAGGTTTGTCGAGTTTGGTCACCGAGGCGGTCTGGTGCAGGGTGTTCCACCACTCCACCGAAAAGTGAATGATCGGGATATTGATCACCCCGACCAGGGCCAGGATCGAGATGGCGCGGGCCGCCACTCGCTTGTCTTCGATGGCGCTGTGCAGGGCGATGATACCGAGATAGAGAAACAGCAGGATCAGCTCCGAGGTGAGACGCGCGTCCCAAACCCACCAGGTGCCCCACATGGGTTTGCCCCACAAGGACCCGGTAACCAGGGCGAGAAAGGTAAAGGAGGCCCCCACGGTGGCGCTGCTAATGACGAAGATCTCGGTTATCTTAATGCGCCAGACCAGACCGATCAAGCCGGAGACCGCCATTACCACATAGATGAACATGGACATCCAGGCCGCCGGCACGTGGATGTACATAATGCGGACGCTCTCTTTTTGCTGGTAGTCGGGTGGCGAATCAACCAGGCCGTAGTAGAGACCTGCCAGCAACAGAATGAGGAAGCTGGCCATGAACCAGGGGATCATCTTGCCGGCAACGTTATAAAAATAGCGGGGTGACCCCATCTTGTGGAAGAAATGTATGATCATCCTAGAATCCTCAGTTGAACACCGTGAAGGGTGCGCTTGTGGGGGTGCAGGGCAAGGCACAACGACGCGGAATAGTTGTTCTATTGCAAGGAGTTGTAACGTGCCCCACAGGGATGTGGGGAATGCCGGTTCCGTCAGGAACATGAACCGGCCAGCCATACACCCCCACAAGCGTGCCATTCGCGGTGTAGCGTTGCTCACCCATCATATAATGAATACCTTTAATACTGATAAAGCTCATGTTTTCAATGCGATTAGCACAGTGGATAGCGATCAACTGAGAATTCCAGGATCATACTTAACTCAGACTGATTCTCAGGGAAGCGGCAGTGGCGGATGGGGCCAATACCAGGAAACCCACCAGCATGGCGGACAGAATGGAGATTTGGGCCGTGGTGGGAATGCCGACGATGGCGGCATTCACCGCATCGGTGGCAAAGATCAGTACCGGCACGAACAGGGGCAGTACCAGCAGCGAAAGAATAACCCCGCCACGCCGCAGGCCGACGGTCAGGGCAACGCCCACCGAGCCGATCAGACTCAACACCGGGGTGCCGAGTACCAGGGTCAGCATCAGGGTGGGGATAGCCTGAGTGGGGATGTTCAGCATCATGGCCAGCAATGGGGCGGCGATAAACAGGGGCAGGCCGGTCACCATCCAGTGGGCCAGGACCTTGGCCAGTACCAGAATGGAGACCGGATGGGCGCTCAGCATGAACTGCTCCAATGAGCCGTCCTCATAATCCGAGCGAAACATCGCGTCCAGTGAGAGCAGGGCGGCGAGCAGGGCGGCAACCCACACCACACCGGGTCCCACCGCCTGGATCAGTTTGGGATCGTTGCCTATGCCGAGGGGAAACATCGCGGTCACCAACACAAAAAACAGCAGCGGATTGACCATCTCGGCACGCCGCCGGTAGGCCAGGGTCAGGTCCCGCTTGAGCAACAGAGTGAAGGCGCTGGTAAGTGAGAGAGTGCTCATCTTTCTGACAGGTTGATCCTTATTAACTTGACACCCTCTCTGAAACCGACCCGGTGGTGGGTCGTCATGGCCGCCATGCCGCCCTGTTCCAGATGGGCCTCGAACAGGCGTTCCATATGTTCAATGGCAGTACGATCCAACGAGGTGAAGGGTTCGTCGAGGATCCAGAGTTTGGCATCCGTTACCAGCAGGCGGGCGATGGCCAGGCGTCGTTGTTGGCCAGCAGACATGTTGCGCGTCGGGACATCCTCAAAACCATAGAGGCCTACCTGATCAAGTGCTTGTTCCAGGGTGATGCCTTCCTTTGCCTTACCCAATCCCTGGGCGATACGCAGATTTTCCATGGGGGTAAGATCATGTTTGTGGCCATCCTTATGTCCCAGGTAGGCGATATGTTCGCGAAATTCAGGACCGAGTTTGAAGATATCCCCACCATTCCAGAACAGGTTCCCCGATTCGGGCAATCGAATGCCACACAGAATCCTCAACAGAGAGGTCTTACCACTACCATTACGCCCTTCCAGGACCAGGGCTTCACCTGGATTGATCCTGAAGCTGAGGTCATCAAACAGCACCCGGTCGTCACGGATGCACTCTAAACCCTTTGCCTCGAACTGCGCTGGTGAAGTGGAATGGGATTGATGTGATGTCACGTCGTTGAATGCTGGGAGGGTAGAGTAGTCATCTGGAAAAATGTTGCAACTACTTCACCGAACTAAGGTTTGTAATATTGTAACTATTCAGCTCCCTATGTCATTCCCATGTCTTCACACGGAAAATGCGT
>CBDVCD010000122.1:0-9611 GCA_965372385.1 uncultured Gammaproteobacteria bacterium
AAATCAGCTGTCGGCTCTGAATCGGAACATGGAAATGGCAGCGCCAAGGAACGGAGTGGGGAAATGTCTGCAGGGCTTCGTCCAAGTCCATGACACGCTGGGGCTGATTGTCTGCATCCCGGTAACAGCTCTGGTGCAGATAGCGTGCCTCGATAAACTGTGCAAGTTCTTGGCGCCCAACCGGATCTGTTGGATCAATGAGTTCCAAGGCGCTGGAAATCTGTATTTTTCCAATCGGGATCTCTGCATGATGGATGCGTCTCAGACTCACATAAGTGTCCTCAAACATTACTGCCTGGTGGCATACATCGAAGCAGATGCCTAGATGTTGGCGAATCAGGCCCGGGTCCAACCCTCTTTCGGTCAGCGCCCTGGGAAGATGCTCGCCGAACAACGGGATCAGCTGGTCGGTCCGCTCCAGCACGCAACCGGGTTCCATCTCCAGGCAGATCCTGATCGAGCGTCCCGTCTCCTGTCGGAGTCTGTCGAGGCTGCTTATGCAGCGGCCAAGCCTTCCCATGGCGGCTTGTTGGCAGCTATCATTCCAGTTGGGGATGAATCCCAAGGGGACGCTGGAAATGGTGCCTTCCGGTTTCCCCGATGGCATCACCTTGGCGAGGATTCCAGCCAGATCCAGGGTATAGTCAAGGCGCTGATCACTCGACCAGTCAGGTTGGTAGACTTGTTGCTTGACCCGTCCAGCATGGAAGTTACCGTAGGGAAAACCGTTGAGGGTGAAAAGCTCGATGCCATTCGTCTGCAGGGACCTGGTAAAGGTTTGCAAAGCTATGTCGGATTGACACAGCTCCGTGGCAGCCTCCCGGCTCAACCAGAGGCCGCTGCCCATCCTGCTAAGCTGGCGATTTCGTCTTACCGCGGCGAGGGGGCCTTCAATGACCGATTGTACCTCTGTTGCCGTTTCACCTGGATGAACATTGGTACAGTAGGTCAGATCTGAGCATCGCCATTTCATTGGGATTTTGTCGTCAATGCTTGGTCAGTCGCAGAGAACACCAATCAGTGGTGGGACGGTAGATCATGGTTGGGTATGCCGTCTATTTATCCACAATGGGTTGTTGTCCTCGCAGCACGGAATTCTCTTGCCAGAGCTTGGTCTGGTCGACCCTTTCCGGAGACATCTCCTCGAGGGAGATGCGGCCGCTTTGGGCGAAGAAATTGATTGGGTTTTCAAACAACACCTTCTCCACATCCTGTTCGCTGAACCCGGCTTTGAGCATTGCCTCGCCGGTTTTCGGCACCTTCAGCGGGTCACTGCGCCCCCAGTCCGCGGCGCTGTTGACCACCATCTTTTCCGTGCCGTACTGCTTGAGTAGATCCACCATCCGTTCTTCCGACATCTTGGTGAAGGGATAGACGGAATGGCCCCGCCAGCAACCAGTCTCTAGGACCATCGGCAGGGTCTGTTCATTCAGATGGTCGATGATCACCAGCTCTTCCTTGATGCCCACCTCTTTGACCAGGGCGATAGTTCGCTCCGTGCCTTGTACCTTGTCCCGGTGGGGCGTGTGGATGAGCACCGGCAAATCGAACTCCATCGCCAGCTCCATCTGCTCGGCGAAGAAACGTTCTTCCTCCGGGGTCTGGTCGTCATAGCCGATCTCACCGATGCCCACCACCGTATCTTTTTGGCAGTACCTGGGTAGCACCTTCATCACCTCTTCCGCCAGCGGGACATTGTTGGCCTCTTTCGGATTCAAGCCCATGGTGCAGAAGTGGCGCATGCCAAATTGACTGGCGCGAAAGTGTTCCCAGCCGATCAGGGAGTCGAAATAATCGATGAAGGTGCCTACACTGGTTCTGGGCTGGCCCTGCCAGAAGGCGGGTTCGATCACCCCAAGAATGCCAGCGGCCACCATGTTTTCGTAGTCGTCGGTGGTCCTTGACATCATGTGGATATGCGGATCGAAATATTTCATGAATGACTCCCTGATTGATAGGGTTAAACGGGTTTTTATTGCAGAACATCCTGTAGGATGCCACGCACGATTGGATTTTCCTCACTGCCCAGTCTTGTCTGGAGATGAGGCGCCAGCGCCGGATTTTCCGATAGACGCTGACCAAGGGCGAGGGCTGTGTAATATCGGTGACCAGTCTCCTCGTGATCGAGATAGTTGAGGATCTGTTGTTCACCTGCCTGGCTGGCATGGGGGCCGATGGCCAGCCATATGTCAGTGGGAACACTTCGGTGGGCATTCTCCCGTTCAACGACATAGTTTTCGCACATCCGGGTCAGGTCGGGATTGGCCCGTTGCTCAAGGCCTACCACTCTTTCGATTGCCAGGCCGAGGAACAGGCACTTCAAGACCATCTGGTTGAATGCTTGTTCACTGTAAAAGGAGGCGGGGTAAGGATTATCCAGGGAGAGGGCAGAGAGTAGTTCCAGGCTGTTGGTGCGTCCGGTATCCAAGGCGATTGTGGTCAGGTAATCCGCCGGAGCAAAAAAGATCAATCCCCGGATCAGGGCGATACGCTCGGATTCGTCGCCCATCTGGTAATACGCCTGGACAAGAGTCTTGGCTTGTTCCGGCAGACGCTGTACAACGGACAGAAGGAGTACCAGGCGGGTGGCATCTGATACCCCCCAGTGACGAATGTCCAGCGGCGAGAACATGGCATCAACCGCAGGGGCTTGATCCAGTGGGCTGTTACCCAGCTTACGTTTTGCCATCGCTGAGTAGAGTGTCAGATCGTCGAGAGTTTGCTGGCTTGCGCTGAGTTGAGACAGTTTGTCCTCTAACCAACTGTTGCCATGCCCCGTGATTAACGGCGTCAACGCCGCCATCAGTTGGTCTTGATACTGTTTAAGATTTTCCATGGAGTGTCCCAATAGTCTCGTTCTGCACCTGTGACTGACAGACCTGGTAGGGTTGAATGGATGATCTGTTTGCTCTCTCATTCTCCAATGCAGCGAAGGAGCTGAAGCTGTGACCGACTATTTGATCCCTAAGGTGCGTAAGCCATATTCGACTAACATCCCTCCTATTTTTCATTTGATTATATCGCTTCATCGAGTATCGAAAAGCTGTTTTTTTACTTTTCTTTACATCATTTCATTTACCCGTAGTTGAGTCTCAGGTTCCAGGCGCAGCCACGCCATATCTCCAGAGACTCACAGGCACTCATGTGACATACATGAATCTCGCCAATAGTTGGCCGGGCAATAACAGGGAGATCACGGCCAAGGCGCCCCACCAGGGACCAAAGGCGAGCACGATGAGAGCATCCAGCGAAATAATGCCGAAAATAAGTAATTTGATGGTGGCTTGCACACGGTTCGGTGTGAAATCCCGGAAAGTGTTCTGAAACTGCCGGGCGAGCATGAGTAACAGGCCTGCTGCCAACAGTCCCGGCCAGGGGTTCTCATACAGGCCGTTTGGCATGAGTAACAGGATATAGAGTATGGCTGTGGCAATTCCACTTGCGGCAACAACCAGTACCCATCTGTGTTTCGCCGCTTCCTCTTCACGGCTTAGCAGGGTCAGGGCCGTGATATAGATAAACACGGGTACAGCAATGATCAGGTGGTCGCTGAGGATGGGCAGAATGGAGAAGCCCAGCAGCCAGTTGAAGTAGCGACAGCCAGCCATATTCAGGCTGCCGAGCAGGGTGCCTTTGAGCAATCCATCATACAGCAGCACCAGCAGTGCAATCAGCATCGCGATGATCATCGATTGGAAGCCGGCATAGGTGGCAAGACCGATGCCGATGACGAGTAGTTCAAGTCCAAGGATCAGTGCGGTGCTTCGCTTGATCCGTCCTGCGGGCAATGGGCGGCTGGGACGCGTCGACAGGTCGGTCTGATAGTCGAACCAGTCGTTGAGCACCATGCCACCCGAATAGAGGGCTGCCGTTGCGCCTAACAGCAGAAACAGTGATGGCCAGACAATCGAACCCTGGGTCACAATCAGGTGAGCGGCCAGAATGTTGGAAAAGGCAGTAAACACCGCTGGTGCCCGCATCAGTTGCAGGTAATCGAGCACTAGGTTTTTATAGGGGATTCCCATCAACTGCTGATCCTTGACAGATAGGCGAGGGATTTTTCACCGGCCTCGATGGGATTGTCTGGGTAGGTGTAGAGTTCAACCGTGAGAAATTCATCATACCCTTGTTTGGCGAGTGCCTTGAAGTAGCGATCAAACGGCAGGTTGCCCTCACCAGGGATGCGGTGGAAATGCTTGAAGTCCAGGATGTCTTCCACATGCACGTTCCAGATCCTGCCACCTAACAGTTCAACGGTGGCTTCAGGTACTTCACCATCCAGATAAGAGTGACCGATATCGAAGTTGACTCCAAGACTCTCGGAACTGACCCGGTCGATCACCTCCGCGGCCTCCATTGCACGCTCGACCAACAGACCGGGTTCGTACTCAATGCCCACCCTGATCTCAAGTTGTTCCGCTTTCCGGCAAATCAAGCGCAGACTATCGATGAACAACGTCAGTCCGGAGGCGGGATCACCCCCCGATCCGGGTTGGCCGGATGTGACGCTGATACATTTCGCGCCAAGTTGCTTTGCCAGATCCAGAGCCGCCAGTGTGTAGTCGATGCGCCACTCGCGCCAGTCATCCAAGCGGCTGCTGAGAGAGGGTTCGAAAACATTCTCCGGTGGACGCGGGTTGAAGTAGGCATTTGCGGTATTCACGTTCAGATTGCTCACGGCGAGCGATTTCTCCCGCAACAGATCAATCACACGGCTGACTTCCTCTCGGGTTACCCGGCCGGGTTGCCAGTGCGGGGCATCACACAGAATCTCCGCACCGGCATAACCGATATCCGCAATACTGGTCAATGCGCTACAGAGGTCTGTCTGGGTAAAGGCGTTGGTGCTGTAGGCGAGCTTCATGTTATTCGTTGGTCAAAATGATGGTTGAATCAATATTTCATCACGTTTTCGATCTGCGAGGTCAGGCGCGTTTATAGCCGCTAAACATCGATTTGATCAGATTCTCGCGGTGCTGAACGGAGGCATGGATGACGCCCAACAGATGTAGAGGTATAAGAATGAGCAGGATGTTGGTGCTCCAGTCATGCAGCTGAAGAATCGTCTCCTTATAGCGGAAGAGTCCCATGTTGGCCAACGGGCCTGACCAGTTTTCCGCGCCATCCAGGGCGATGCCGCTGATGGTTACCGTTAATAATCCAAGCAGAAAAACAATGATCATGAAACCACCTGCCGGGTTGTGACCCAGATAGCGTTTGATAGATCTTTTGTGCAGCGAGAGGGCATAGATCAGCAGTTCCCTTGGACCCTTGATAAAGTCACTGAAACGGGCATGGGAAGGGCCGATGATGCCCCAAAGAAGACGAAAACCGACCAGACCCAAGATGCTGTAACCGGTAATGATATGGAGCTCGTAATCCCCTTCTTGTGTATACCAGGCGATGGCAAAGCTCACTACCAACAGCCAGTGAAACAGGCGTATCAAGGGGTCCCAGACCAGGATTAGTTCAGGTTTTGCCAATGCTATGGTCTCTTCGGATGATTGAAAGGATCCTACTCATTCCGGCGCGTCGTTCATGCAAGACGATGAAAAGAAAGACAGACAGACCCAACGCCAACCAGATTTCCCGCACACCAGTATGACGTTTCACCTTCTCAAGGTACTGCAGCAGCGCCTGTTCTGACCAGAGATGCACATTTTTCTGCTCGATGCCCTCCTGCAGCCATACGGCGGTTGGGGTGTCCGCGGATTCAAGATCTTCAACATGATGGATAAGTTGGCGGATTTGATCGCCATTCACCATGACCTGCGCCTGGTAGAGACCGGAGACAGGGGCCTTTATCTCTTTTGCATAGCGCCCAGGGGCTGTGAGTGGCAGACGGTATTTCTCTTGGATGCCCGCTGGTGTCTTTAGTGTAAGCTCAGCGTGGGGTGAACGGCTCCAGTTGTCCGTGCTATCGAGGGCATCGAGTCTGATCAGTAACCTGCCTGCCTGACTGCGATGGCTCAGCTGCAGCCGGGGATTCTCCAATTGCGTGTCGACCCAGCTCAACAGACTCTGCATGACCTCTGTCGAACCCGATGAATAGAGCGGCCCGCCTGGCAATGCGGCTACCCTGCCCGTACCGGCTTGCGCCACCGCAAGCAGTGGATCTCCCTCTATTGTGCTGACGTAACGGGTCGCTTCAGGTTTTATGCGTGATACCTGATAGCCTTGGACTGGTTCCCAGCTTGCCGGAGTGGTCTCGATAAAGGGTAGGCTTAGTAGCGTTTGGGGTTGTGCCTCATTCACCTGCCAACTCTGTCGTTGCTGTTCAAGGGACTGCCGCATGAATTTGGGAAGCTCTGCGATCTCATTCACTCGCAGAACCTGCCCGTTACTGACAGCCGCCAACTGCTCGAGCACGAACAGGTCTGCGTCCTCACCGATCGCCAGCGCGATCAGGGTGACCCCGGTTTGTTGGAGATCCGCTGCCAGGGAGACGAGTGATTCCTTCTCGACAAATCCATCGGTGACCAGAATCAGGAAGCGCTTTTTCACTTTCGCCGACTCCAACTGAATGAGAGCGGCGTGAAGCGCGGGTTCCAGCTGAGTGCCGCCGGACGGATTGACCTGCCAGGTTTGACTCAGCAGGATGTGTGGTTCGGCAGTCGCCTGCAGGGGCAGCAGCATCTGGGGGTTACTGTCGAAGGCGATCAGACCTACCGAGTCACCGGAACGCAAGGAACGAGCGCTTTCGGCGACCGCCCGGAATGCAGTCGCCAGGCGGCTATGAGGCTGGTTAGCGGAAACATCCATGCTCCCCGATTTATCCACCAGAAAAATAAAGGCCGTGGCAGGCTCGGGGCGTGCGGACTCCGCGGTCACCGGGAGCAGGTGCTCAAGTGGTGAGTGCCTGTATCCTCCGCTGCCAAAGGAGTTGGGACCACCCAGCACGACGAGACCCATGCCCCGTTGTTCAACTGACTCTGTCACGCTGTCCCACAGCGGAGCTGCCAGTTCATGGATGGCGATATCATCCAGCAACAATAGGGATGACTCGTTGAATACGCCTGGATTGTTCAGTTGTTCAGGTCGAAGATGTGTTACCTGCCATCCATTTTGTTCCAGAAGTGCCGGCTCAAGGGAGGGGTTGCTTTGGTTTGAGAGATAGAGCAACTGACGATCCTTCACCGTCTCGAAATAATGGAGCCGGGAATCAAGCTGTCTGCCTTGTGTGTCGCTGAGTAGCAGATCCAGGCGATGAGCGCCCGTTGTTTGGATCGATAGTTGAAACCTGTGTACCCTGTGATCTTGTTGTGAGAGGTCAACAGATTGTTCCGTCAGATGCCGGCCATCCAGCTCAAGCGACAGAATCCCTTCACCATTGTTGATAGAAGCGATCAAGGCGCTGACCTGAAAGGTCAAGTTAGGCCTGACGCGTGCAGGCGCATTCACTGATGCTATCTTGAGCGCATGACTCTGCCCCTTATTCGCTGGAGAGTGCCAGAAAAGTGTCTTGTTGCTTGCTGAATCGGGTAGTACGGGAGCATCGTTCGAGACATTGTCACGGCCGTCGCTGAGCAGCAGGATCACCCCGGTATGTTCGGGAACAAACTTTTCAACAGCCGGTTTCAGTGCGTCTGTGAGTGCTGTTGCTTGAGTGTTGAGGGCAAGTGTGCGGGGTGGGGCTGGCTGTAGCAGAAGTCTCTGCAACGCTGCATCCGACCATGCGATTTTGGCTATCTCCTCCCGTGGACGGTCGGCAAACCGGATCAGACAAAAGTCGCCGCCCGTCGGTAAGATGGACTGGAGTCTGCGGAGTTCACTCCAGGCATGATCGACAAAGGCCGGGTCCATGCTGTCCGATTCATCCATGACCACCACCAGGTCGACCGGATCAGCCTGAGGCAACAGCTTAGGATTCCACCAGGCGAGCCCCAGCATCAGCATGACGAGCGGATAGCCTGCCAGCGGAACCAGGCGATGGAAATTAGCCGTCATGCACGTCTCTCCAAGCGTGATCTGAGTTCGAGAAAGATCTCGATGAGCAGGAGAAACAGCGCCAGAATAATCAACGGATTATTGAGCTGATGCTGTTGGCCGGGCTTCTCAGTAGTGATTTCGCTGTTTTCTGTCGAGGCTAACAAGGGGGTTATCCGCGAGGCCTCGCTTGGTCGCGAGACCTGTAACGCGCTTTCGGACAGGGGGCGTTGCACGAGTCGTTCGATCAGGGCGGAGAGCAGCAGTGGGTATTGGGGGCCGCCGGCCAGGGCGGAGCTCTGCAGGTCGAAATTGACATCGATGACGTGAGCGGGAGCCAGGGTCTCAGTGAGCAGGCTGGTATTATCGGCAACCCATAAAGTCTCGCGCTGTCCGGCAAGGTCATCACCGGGCTGACCGAATCTCAGTCCCTTGGGTAGCGTGATATGTTGCAGCTTCTCAGCATGCCAGTGGCCGGATGATTGAGTCTTGCGGTTGCCGTTGACCGGGTGTAGGCGTAACAGAGGTATGCTGGTTGCTTTGTTAGATGTGCCACAGGCAATGCTGATGTCGGGATCGCGTGAGGTCTGCTCAAGCGCTGGATGCGCAGCCAGAAACGCCTGTAAATGGGGGCTGCAACTGCCGGTTGTCAAGACATGGACGGGTTGCATCCGACTGGCTATTGGGAGGCGTAATTCATTGTCGGCTAGCAGTGGATCACCGGTTGTTTGCAGTCGCGCAATGAGATCCGCTTGCGAGTCGAGAGCCAGAGAGAAATGCTGCAGATTGGATTCCCCAGCGGCCAGAGTGATCACCCGGCTGTGGATCACGCGGCCGTGCTGGATCAGGATCAGTCTTGCCGTGACCTCATTTTGACCGAGGTTGGACAGCTCAACGATTCCATCTGTCTGCTGTGATGGCCCCAGTGGGCGCCGCACCGCCAGTCTGGTGAGGGCACTATTGTTCCGTTGAGTCCCTGTCTGGATGATTTCGATTCCGGTTGCTCTCCTCAGCCAATGGTTGAGTGTTGCATCCGCCCCATCGGTCAAGACGATCTGGTGAGCATCCTGGTGCATCAACGCCGGTGGGGGGGGCTGAGGCTCACCTCTGGGGCTGACAGTCCAGCGTTTGAGCCGGCCGATCCAATCCGGATCCTCGCCTGGCCTCAGCATCAGACTCATGGCCGGATTGGCCAGGGAATGAATCCGTAGTTGATGGCTATTGCCCTCTTTTACCCGGTCAACCAGTTGGTCGATACCCTGCTGCAATCTTGTATGGGCTCCCTCCCGAGTAAACTGACTGAGTGAATCGTCCAGCCACACGACAAGGGAATAACCACGCGTAGATTGGCTCAAGGGATCGGCCAAGGTCAGGATCATCAGTGCTATGATTAATGCCCGCAGCCGCCATCTCGGATCCGGGCTTGCAGGGGCATTGCCGGCAATACCTTCACTCTGCCGGATGTGCCGCCACATAAAGAGTGCCGAAGTCGGTTGCAGACGCCCCTGTCGTTGGAAACGGTGCAACCAACGCAACCAGGGGAGTAGTCCTAGCAGGAGCAGCCAGACGGGTGTACTGAAAGCGATCATCCTAGAATCTGCAGTTGGACGGGGTAGCGTGGTTCACCCAACGGGTGAGTCGGCCTATCGAACAAAATACACATGAATTCAACTCGTTAAAAGTAG
>CBDVCD010000123.1:0-9536 GCA_965372385.1 uncultured Gammaproteobacteria bacterium
GTTTGCTTGATGGCAATCCCTTGCTCCTCCTTCAGTTCCATAAGCAGATGGTGCATTTGACTGCCATAGGTCGTGTTCACAAAATGATCAACCAGGTTTTCCAGTAGACTCTTCAGCAAGTCCTGGAAATACATATTTTCACTAGCCGCCATCTGCCTCAGCATACTGGAGAGATAGCTTTTCTTGTTGAAGCGACTGCCTCTTTCCACCAGGATATAGCCGAGTGAAAACTCCCATAGTTGCCTGATACTGTGATCCTTACCCCGGGTCTGTAACGCCTGACTTGGCCTGAACAGCTCCTGTTGCTCAATCACACCCGTGACGAACGCATGTTCCCTTGGTTCGAGCAGTTCAAGTATGTCACTCAGTTGAGTATGGGTTAAACCATACGCGAGTCTTCTTCTGAACTCAGCCTGCTGCCCATAACGACGCAGCATGCGTCCCAGTAAGGACGCATGTTTGGTTAGCAGTTCGTCCCACAGCGGTTCGATGGCTCGATTATCGCCCGACTCAATCGCAGCCTTAAAGACTCCCGCCATGTCGTGTAATCTGGCTTGATCGCTACTGGTCTCGTCCACCGATTGCCCGTTTTCATACTCATCCCTGATTGTTTCATCACGCCATTGCACAGGCTCAGTCTGCTTCTCCAGGAGCTGTAGCAGGAGCACACTCACAGTGGATAGCTGGACATGGGCTGTTTGATTCATTTGCACACCAAACTTCGTCAGAACCTTGCGATCGATCATGTGCTTTGTAAAGAGCATTTCTCGTAAGGCCTGGGCCAGGAGTTCCTTGGAGCTGTATTGGTGGCCACTTTGCCCTAGCATGATCTCAATAAGAAACAGCCAGAGCTGACCCATCGCCTCTTCCAGGGCAAGGCCGAGTGAAATGAGGATGCTGTCATACTTACGCCATGTCTGGCGCAGATCATCCATCAGTTCACTGACAGGGTAAGCGTGAGCGGGTGCAAGAGAGTGAAACAGCCGAACGATGCCTTGCAGCGGAAACTGACTGACCAATCTGGCAAGCACATGCTGCCGATGCGCCGTGGACTGTAAGAAATTTTTCAGGCGTAGCGCATTGTCATGCAACGCCCGGTCCAGCAATCCCGCCAGGTCAAGCTCATCGTCCAGACTGCTGTACCAGGGCAGATAGCCATGCAATAGAAAATATTCAAGCTGTTCATAGTCGGCCAGACGCGGTTCGATGACACAACTCTCCGACAACTGTCTCCCCGTTGTCGTAACACGATATTCAGTCAACAGTGCAGTGAGCCGTTCGCGCAGTCGTCTGGGCATCTCGCTCTGATAGTCAGGCAAGGCCACGCTGCCCAGATCGACCTCGAGACTTGGCATCCGCATCACAAGCCCGGCCTCGGATGCCACATCGAAAACCTCGTCGAGCACACTCATCATCTTTTGTTTGATAAAAGACTCTAACTCGGCTTGGATCTGAAAGGCAGTCTCCTCATCACTGAAGCCGATATTGAACACTGCAGTGTCAACCAGGTGGCGATTACGCATAACTCAGAGACTGGCGTCCCCCTCCCTCCTCCTATCGATAGCCAGTAAAAAGCCAATCAGACTGCTGGAGAACTGGTTGAGCGCCAGCGTATCGGCTGGCTCCTCGCTTTTCATGCTGAGCCATTTTTCATAGAGGGTTTCGAATTCATACATCTCATGGAATTCAAGCCAGTAAAATTTCACATGGATGTGGGATGGCGCATTCAAACCTAATGTCTCCTCGGCCAATAGCCTGAACTGAGGGTCATGGCAACGGGCAGTCCAGGCGGGAAAAATTACGCTGGCTCTGAACGCATAAAAGTCCTCCCCAGTTGGCAGGTTCAAACCCTCATGGCTGGCGCAGCCTATCGGTCGCAGCAGGATATGTTCGAGTAGATGCAAACCTTCAGATTCGCTGTTTAAATGGATCAGCAGGTGACGCAGGGCATTGGCGGCGCGGATGCCGCTCTCCCGATCGGCATAGCTGCCGAGATACCAATACTGCCCCTCGCCTGACTGAAAACAGAGTTGGAAATCCTCGCGTGATGTCTGACTGAACAGTTTATAGCGATCAAGGTAGATCCCCTGGCGCAGCAACAGGTCACTCAACAGGTTATTTTTGAGCGGTATGGCGTCGCCGATATGCTCCCGCAACTCTCTGCGCTTAAGATCCTTGGCATTCTCCCATAGGGGCACAGGGAGCAACTTCCCCTGCTCCAGGCTTTCACTTTCATCGACGGCGATGAACCTGAGTTCACGACTGCCTGTCTTCAGGTGCTCATAGGTCTTATGCCGCGCAAGTTTCAAACCCTCTTTTAACAGCCCCATCACCAGGGGGCGGGTCTTCACCTGTTTGAAACCGAGCAACATAGCGACCCGGCGCTGTAAACCGGATAGTGTGCGTTCATTCCAGGATGCACCGCCGGTGTCCCCTGCCGCGGCCCGGTCCCGACCGAGCTCAACGATCGCTTTCAGATAGTCGATCTTATTCTCGATGATCCTCTCTTCCACCTCCCGCGGGTGGTAGTAATAGTTGAAATGGCGCAGTGAATGCTGCGAGAAGGACTCGCCATATAGCGCCAGCAGATAGTCGAGCAGACGGCTCTTGCGTTCGTGATAATCATCGAAATCGGCGACAATACGTGCCAGCATCTCGCCTGGGTTGTCCTTATATAGAGCGTCAAGGCCTGTGATCTGCTGGTTGTTCAGGGCCATGAACGCATAGGAGCTTCGCTTCTCCTTATCGATGGAAAACAGGTCGGGTATGGCGTCCAGGTTGGCCAGATAATTGGCCATGATCTGTTCGAAGATCAGTAGATAAGACTTCAGCTGTTTCACCCGCCCCTTGATTTCAGGGGCGGCTGAGTTCGGCACCCCAAAATGGCCGATACCATAGTTGGCGGGAAACTGGTTTTGGATCGAAAAGTATTCGGTGACCTGGCGAGAAGAACCTTCGGGCAGGTTATACAGCATGGAGAGATCCTGGGGGGTGGAGCGGGTCGAAGAATAGCGGAAGTTTAACCTTTCTATTCTGACCCTCAACTCCTCCAAATCCACCGGCATGACCCTGCCGTTGGTGGTGAGCGCTACCTTTATCTCACCGGGATCCCGCGGAACCCGCAGATTCATGGACGCATCGGTGATGTTGCAGGCAACTGTGTCGTAATAGGCCTGCCCCTGTCGCTCAAGATGTAGTGTGGCAATATGCTCCACACCTTCTACCCGATTGATCGCCGCATACAGGGATGAGACCTGAAACTCATCACACTCACCGGCCAGCTCCTCATCCGTCATCAGGCCCTTGTCGGTAAATGGCCCGCTGAAGATCTCTTCCAGACTGCATTCTTCCAGCGATGCCTGATGATAATCTTTAAACCTGACGCTACCGGCAATCCGCCTGGCGCAATTGAAGTAGATCCCGGCCAGGATGTCCACAGGACGCCGGGCGCTGCTTACCTCGATTCGAGCACAAAGTTCGTAATCGAACTCCTTCACGAAACAGACCTCAGCGAGATCCTCACACAGGTTTCTGTGCTGCTGATACCAGCGCCTGACCTTTTTTTCCACTGCTTCACGCTGCAGTTTCGGCATACCTTGATTGGGCTTCAGTAAGATCCTGTAAAGACCGCGGTATCCGTTCTCAGCCCCGTCTGCCTGCCGCGGCAGCAGCAGCCAGCAATCATCAAGTTCGCTTAGCGCATTGAGAATCGCCTTGCGATAGTCCAGCAGGGTCGTGGGCCTGCAGGGAAAGATGAGTTCCGGCGCATACAATGCCTGCCGGGCATAATCGATGCCATCATCACCGCTCAGCAGATCGGCAGTGGGAAAGTCGGCACGGTAGATAAGCTCGGTGATGGCGTAGGCCAGTTGTTCCAGGATAGTGACGCCCGGATCATGCAGATTGAAATCGGTCCAGCGCTCACCGGAAAACTGCTGGGCCAGTTCGATGCCTGCACGTCTCAAACTGGCAAAACTATCTGACTGCCGGTCCGTCTGACGACGTTCGATGAAGAGCCCTTCAGGCATGAGATGCCTCAGGAGCGGGTATATTCCGGTAGCAAGCTGAGCAAACCCGAATCAACATTGCATTATCCTAGAATCCTCAGTTGGATGGGGTAGAGTGTGCGTTTGTGGTGGTGCAGGTCAAGGCACAATGACGCGGAATAGTTATTCTATTCCAAGGAGTTGTAACGCAGACATGCGCCGCCACAAGCGTGCAATCTACCCCATAGCGTGATTCACCCAGTGGGTGAAGGTGTCTAGCGAACATAACAAACATAATTTCAACCCGTTAACAGTAGAATGGAGCGGTCAACTGAGGAATCTAGGATCATACCTCGCCGGTTTTGTGGCCGGCACTCGGATCTGATTCATGGCTCCAGGATTCAGCCATGGTGTCGTCGAACCAGAGTCGGGTCAGATAATATCTGACCCTGATACCTTCACCGAAGTCACAATTCGTGCGTAGCTGCAGAAAATATTCATCACCCGCGCCGCGCCAACGGAGTTTGATTTTGTGGCCGCGCGACAGATAGAAGGCCTGGTTGTATCTGATCCTGTTCTTGCGTCTGAAAAAATTGAAAAACGGTCCTTTCGGATTGAAGGTATTGAGTGCTGTGGCCTGCATCAGGGCATACCTACCGGTGCCTTTATCACCCACACCCGCCATCACTTCGAATGCCTGGCAGCCGGTCAGCGAATCCGTGATGTCATGCCACTCACCGTCGGCTGGCACCGTTTTCTGCCTGTTCGGATTGGCGCCGATACGCCCCTGGGCGGCGATCACACCGGCAACATCCAGACTCCATCTCGGCTCACTGGTGTTGATACCGAGGCGTCCCCTGGGATCAAGCGCGACGACTGTAGTCGCTTCCCCCTCTGCATCAGGTTTTACGAATAACAGCCGATCGTTGTCCTTGTCATAACTGATCGACCACACCGCCTGTGTGCCAGCATAGTTGCGAAAAAAACTGATCAACCTGTCATGATCACCGATGAGTGAGATCTCAAAACCATTCTCAGGTGTTTTATCAAAACCCTCATCGACCATATTCAGGGCGGAATCGATCAAATCGGCGAAATGATCCGCAGTGGGCAGAGCCCCCTCACTAAAATAACGCTGCAGCGTACTCCTATTCTTTTTCGCCATACCCGCTGTTTCCAATGATGATGAATGTATTGCCGATCTCGAGTTCGTCGATGCCGGTCACCTGCGGCTCGATGGGCCGGGCGGAAGTCGTGGCTTCTATATAATGCTGTCTGGCCGGTACCGCCAGACTCCAGGGATACCTGGGCCCGATTACCACCTTTGCGTCCTGTCGGTCCCTGGCGGTGTCACCGAGGCTATAGCATCCAGCATTGTCCTGAGTGATGTGCAGCATGGAGAAGTCAGTGCTAAATTCGACATAATCCAACCCCCGTATATAGGACTCGATATCCTTTTGCCGGATACTCCAACCGAACCTGGCCCGGTAGCCTGTCTCCCGCCAGGGACAGATGAAGTTGGAGATATCATGATCGAGACGATTGAAATAAAAACCGCTCTTGAAACCGCCTGAGAACCTGACCGTGCAACGTACCTGAACCTGCTCATAGACCGGATTTCTCACCTCTATCCTGAGGAACGGTGTGGCAAGCCCCTGGACGAATTCCTTGATTCCGTGCAGTTCCAGCGAACTCACCATCAGCTTTTCACAAGCCGCGGTGACAGCCGAATCAAACTTGGGCACCACAACGATCAGGACATGTCCAGGCCTTGGGGTTTTGCTGGTACTGGTCATATGGGAAAAACACTTCACCTTGGCCAGCTGGGGAAAGCGTTCCAGAACCAGGCGTTCATAGTCCCAGGCCGTCAATGCCCGGTTTTTGTGACGCAGGCGTTCCGCAAGGCGGGTTGTGAGTTCGCTCCTGGATTCCTTGATCCGCCCGGCGAATGGCTGACCCGCCTGATATATCCCGTCTATACCGGGAATCGTGGCCATGGGTTGCCATTTGCCTGCTGCGGGTGGCCGTGCAATGGCCGAGTGTCTGTCATGCAGGACCCTGGTCAGTTTCACCGCATGGGGTTGAATGGCGTAGCAGCTGCAAAATCCGTGCAGATCCTTTCTGGCCGACACCCTCAACCAATACAACTCACCCGGCATGATCCTGTCAGAGCGTTCCATATCAGCTGGAATATCCAGAGTGACTATGCCTGAGGAGAGAAAGCCGGCTGTGGTATCCAGATGTATCCGATCAGCGGACAGTTGACGCCAACTGTCACCGGCCAGATAGAACCAGGCAATCTCCGGATCTTTATCCGAGTATTGCCGGACAACGTCATCCGTCAGGTAAAAAAACAGGGTCAAGGCTCCAGAGAGGTCATTGGCCTCGATACCGATGAACAGATTGCCCTGGTAAGCATACTGGGGCAACAGATAGAGAGGCTTGTCTTGGGCACCAGGATAGAGCGCCTCGACACCAAAGGGGTGGATATGAAACAGGGCGTCAGCCGACACACCATCAGCGACACTGCCGTCCAATAGCGGATTGATCTCTGCTCTTGCACGATAATCCAAGGAAATCCGGTTGATGTTAGGGGTATAGGGTTGATTGGGCGTGTCCAATGGTTTTTTCAAACGGGCATTCTGAGTCAACACCCTGGTCAACAATTCAGGATAGACAGTGTGGCCAAAGGCGGTTGCCGGCTCGACCAGGGCGAGTCGAAAAAAACCATTTCGCATCTTGAGACTGTAGCTGAACTCCTCCTCGTTCAAGCGACTATCGATGGGCTTGAGGTCATCGAACAGATCCACATCGAACACCCTTTCTCTGCGCAGTCCGCCATCAACCCGTTCGCTATCGAACAGGCAGACAGGCTGTGCCCTATCCCCTTCACGGGCACGCCATTCCCCATCCACCAGCGCCTCGAACCTACCTTTGAAACTGCGATCGCCATAGTCGCCAGCATAATTGCGGTAGTACTCCGCGAACCCCCCGCTGTTGAAAGGCAGTTCCCCCCACTCCAGATTAAGTTTGAGATCAGTCAGCCTTTTGCCTGCGATCTCGTAATTGCCGACCACCAGATAGGAACTGCAGGTGGGGAATGGTCCAAAAGGCTGAAAGGGTTTGGAAGGATCGAGCTGACCGTGGTTGTTATAGGCAAGTGTATTTCTTACCCCTTTGACATCCACATCAATGATCATTTTTTCAATGCATAGCGCTTCGAACAGGGTATAGGGATAAAAATTGGTCTGTGGATTGATACAGCAACTCAGCAGTGGCAGTTCAGCCGGGAACAGGTCGGCCAACGTTGCTTCGATAGCTGGGACTATCGGCGGGACCTCTTGTCCCAGGGTGAAGATGATTTTGATCCCGGTGCCGTGCGTCATTTTCCCCTGGTTCAAGGGAGCAATCACATAGTCACTGATCTCCAGCCAACCCATTTCAACGCTGAGCCTGATATTGAAGGCGTTCTTCAACAACCTGTAAAACAGCCCTTGCCAGTCCTGATCGAGTAGGCTTACCGAGCCTTCCTCGAGCAGAGCTTCGGCCTTGGCGTTTATCCTCCGCCGGTTTTCCTCGCTCAACCAACTCCGTCCACACAGCAGGTAACGGCTGAGGATCTTGCCAAATTGTTGCCTGAACGCTGCTCGACTGGTGCTGTCCGATAAGCGGGATATCATATCGTCAGCATTGCTCGATCCCCTGTCTTCAAGATAGAGACTCAGCTCGATTCTGCGCACCCCCTCCTGCAGCAGCAGCAAAGGAGACGCCAGCGCAAAGCCAATTTCGGCGTCATCTCCCCCAGACCCTCTTCTGTCTGCTCCGAACAAGTGCCAGGAGGAGCTGGGTTGAGTCTCTCCCGGTTCCGGCATGGGAGGGCTCGCGGTCTTGATACGGGTAACATAATCCAGTTCTGTTTCCGGCGAGATCAGATTGTCATGCTGAAGATGCAGGGTGCGAAGCGCCTTGATCCGTGCGTCCCCTACCAGCAGATCATTCTCAGCCCGGTAAACGATCTCCTTTAGGGATTCATCCTTGCCGGCGGTGAACTCGGTCGCTTTTTGTATTAACGCACTCTCGGTGCCCGGCTTGGTGGTAAAACGCAGATAGACACTCTCCGGTCGCTGAGTTCTTGGTCTGGCTTCGAGCACCTGATGATAATAAAAATCCAGGTGACGCTGGGTAAACTGGTTTATCTTCTGCTGGGCCTTTTCGTATAACTTGAGAAAGACCATAAACAGACCAGTGGCCGATGCATGTTGTTGACTTGACAGACTGTCCTGCAGATAGGCAGGCACCAAGTGTTTTAGATTGGTGATAGCCTTACGAAAGGCATAAAAGGCTGTACGCAACTGCTGTTTACGCTGCCCCTCGTCAGCGACTTCACCCGTCAGTCTGGAATATACGAATCGTTCACCCTCCCGCGTTATTCCCCAGACCGGGCCAAACTGGGACAGATCGGCCTGCTCACCACTACCCTTGTCCTGCGCCAGCTGATCCATCACGCCGCAGATGGTCTGCAACTCGTTAGCAAGTTTCTCTTCCACCAGGGCATGGATCTTCTGCCTCAATGACATGCCAGAACGATGTTGAACCCGGCTAAGTCTCATTAACCAGAAATTTATCTTGCCTGCCCATTGCAGGACAAGGCGGGCCAACCGCTCTTCGGTATGATCCGTATAAAAATGCAGGAATTCCGCTTCAGCCCGTTTCAGATCGGTACTAAGGATCATGGACATGATCACCGCCTCATCCATGCTAAACAGATCCGCCCAGTTGCCGTTGATCTGATTGTTCAGATTGTAAAATCTGATCTCAGCGGCAATTTCAGCCGCCATCGCCAGCAACTCTTCAAACAAGAGCTCATCTACATTGAAATCGTCGACCTGCAGGGCGGGAGCAATGCGGTCCGCCTGAGCGGTACCATCGGTAATTCGCGTATTGGCCCATTCAACCATCCGCCAATCCTCGGATAACAAATTGTTTAGGTAGCTCAGACACGCACATGACTACCCTCGATGAAATAAAAGGGGTAGACCACATTACTGCGGGTATTGGTCTTGCGAATGGTGTAATTGAGCTGAATGTCGATTCTGCCGTTGTAGACGTCTTCCACACCGACCTCAATTGCCTCCAGGTTGATACGGGGTTCATAAAACAGGACGGCCCTTTCGATCACATCCCTGATTTCGGTAATGGTGGTTTCATTGATGGTTTCAAACACCATGTCATGCAGACCACAGCCATACCCAGGGTGCATGATACGTTCACCAGGGCGGGTCGAGAGCAGGATAGCCAGGCTCTCCTGGATATCCTCCTCTTCAGCCACCATCTTCACATCCATTGTACCGCCTTGTTTATGAAACTCCGGCGGAAAGCTCCAGCCGACACCGAGAAATCTTTTATCTCTATCCGCATCCGCCATGACAACCCAGTCCCTATCCGCCGATCATGACAGTGGCGGCGCCCAACACGATGCTCCCTCCGTGTACGGTGGTATCGCCCATTCTGACCGCCGGTTTGTTACTGATCATGACGGTGGCTGAACCT
>CBDVCD010000124.1:0-9468 GCA_965372385.1 uncultured Gammaproteobacteria bacterium
CCCGTACGCACGGTTCTGTGGGCAGACGGAGGCTTCGGCCTCCTCTGACCCGATGTATAAAATGGTCAAGGTTGATGCAATTATTATACGTTTTTTCGTTATATAAATTCAAGGCCTAATTCCATTGAGTCAATTGGTATGCCAAGTTGGGGCAAGCCTAAAATCCTCATGCCATTCATTGAAACCGCTCGTTTAAAATCAAAATTAACATACCTGAATTGACAATTAGGTGGCATTTTAACAGGTGTTAAATCTAGGGTTACCATAACATTATTATTTGATTGCGTAATTTCAAAGCCACCTAATTCAACAGTTTCGATAAAGACGTTCCTTTCTAAAGCGTCTACCGCTGGCTTGTCATAAACAACAATAGATGGAATATTTAATTCTTTTTTTCTAGTTCTCACTAGAGATTCAAACACAACTGATTTTGGGGAAAACCCATTTATTGTAATATCCTCGGGAACCAAAGATGCCTTTAGTGGAACTTTTATACTGCTAACTTTATTGTCATCAACTGCTTTCGAAACAGCCTCAAAAACCCCATAAAATTTTTCTGGGTTATCTCTTAGGTATTTTTCAATATCAATCAGGCTGATGTTTGTGTGAATTATTTTACTAAAAACAAATACTATTTTTATTTTTGTATATTCATAAAATGTAAGCCAGACTTTAGTTTTATTTCCCCATGACTTAATTTCATCTTCTGTTAACGACAATATGTCCCGGAGAATTACACCGAATTTCTCAGCTTTTAATATTGCACCTTTGGTAAAGCCAGAAGCTGACACTGCAATAATAGCATCTGCTTTTAAACTTAATTTTCTACCAATTAGTTCTTCGACCCACTTAACATCCTGTTTGTTTTTATGAATTCTGCATTCAACCAGTGTAAGCTTTCCATCTTTCTTAATTGTTACGTCAATTTGTCTTGCTTGTTTAGGATTGTCTGGATCAGGAATACGGTCATTCCATTCTACTTTTGCATCCGCTTCTTCTATTAAATCGTGAATTCTTTGTATTTGATGCTCAAATTTATCAGAAACTTTCGACATGTAATGTATGTGTTTTTTTACGTATAACGCCATGCTAAGCGGCGTGTTTTTTACGTCCGCTTTAGCTATTTGTTATATTAATTTGATAGAAGCTTCTTCTTTTCGATCTGATACTCTTCTTTTGTTAAAGCTCCGCTATCTAATAGCTTTTTTAATCTTTCAATCTGTGAGTATTTATCACTATTAGTAACTGTTTCGATTGTATCTTTGTTTTCTATGCAGGCAAATACTATTTCAATTCGTGGGAAGTTTCCTAATATATGAGGAGGTGATGAAGTTCTCTCTCTTAGCGCAAACATTTCCTTGCCTTGTCTTTTGCAGAAATCGCTTGCTCTTTTTTCAGCGCTGCCCCTGATTGATTGTATTGAAACAAAACCTGTTGCTGCTTGATGGAATATTCTATATGCATCTTCATCAGGGATTTCGTTATTAACAAGATATTCCTCACCTTCGTAAACAGCATCATCAAAAGCTGACTTACTTTCACTAGCCTTTTTTATGGTTGATGATGTTGAACATGCTACCAACATAATAACCGAGGCGATAATTATCATATTTTTCATTTTAATTCCGTTTTTAATATAACTAGTCTGCATGCGAGAATTATAGTGCTAGATAGCTCGCCGTCTAGCACAATAATCCCTGCAAATTCACCCAAAAACCAACCCCAAAACTCAACGGATAGCCGTTAAACCGGCCGGCTCTCCAGATGGGATCAGTATGTCGAATTGCTGAAGAGGAATAAAGTCCCCCAGAATGCAAGGCGCTGGTATTTATAGCTATGGAAGTAATCGCAGTCCTCCAGATCAAGGTTTCCTACCTTCGCCATTAGTGAACGCCGGGCGGTTTTGCTGCAACAGAGTACAAGCGTACCGCTGCAAGGTGATATCCAGGGTGTCGCCCAACTCCGCTGCCCGGCGCAGAAAACGCTTGCTGTCGATCCGGAGCGGCGGACCGCCATCAAATTCGTGGACGTTCAACCTGCCCCATTCGTCCCGGCATCGAAAGATGATGTTACCCGCTCGCAGCATGGAGCAAGGAAGGTTTACCCGTTGGCCTGCGCTATGGATGCCGAAGTTGTTTCAGAATCGCTGTAAGGGCCACGAATCCGCCACCCGGGCGACCTTACTGTGTTTGACCGGGTTATAGTGGATGTTGCAGAATGTCGGGACATTCATGTCCGACCTACCTGGCTGCCAAAATCAATTTGAGCCTGGCCACTTTAATCAATAACATGGGTAGTGATCAGACAAATTAACCCGGTGAATATTCCTTGATAAAAAAAATAACCTGCTATTTGGGGGTCATCCTTCTCGTCCTTTCTCAGACGGTCTCCGCTGAAACGAAATATGTCACTGATGACCTGAATCTGGCCCTGCATGAAAAAAAGGGCTCCAAGGGGGCGCTCATCAAGAGACTCTCCAGCGGTACTCAGCTGGAGGTCTTGGAAGAGAGTGGGTTTTTTGCCAAGGTTCGCACTCAGGACGGAACGGTTGGCTGGACCAAGGCCAGATTTCTTATGACGGAAAAACCCGCGCAGGCCAGGGTACTCGATCTTGAAAAGGAGCAAGAGCAGCTAAAGAGAGAGCTGAAAAGTAGTCAGGAACAACTGCAGAGCAGTAATAAACAGGCGGCCGAACTCCGCGCGGAGAAGATCCAGACAACCCTGGAACTGGTCGACCACAAAGAGATGAAGGAGACGGACGCAGGGCTGATCGCCAGGCTGCAAAAGGAGAATGCCTCCCTGAAGCAGCGTCTCGATCCCAAGGTGGAGACCATGCCCATGATCTGGGCCCTGATCGGCGGGCCCGTCGCCCTGTTGTTGGGCTTTCTGGCTGGAATCGCCTTATTCGACTGGCTCAGCCGAAAACGCCACGGTGGCTACCGAATCTATTGATCCGATCGCTAGTGCTCCATCAAGGTTGTATTGATGGAGTACTAAATCTCTATGGCGTATTTCTTGATTCGATAGAGCAGTGTATCCCTTGACAATCCAAGCAGGCGTGCCGCTTTGCTACGATTACCCAGGGCCTTATGCAATGCCTGTTTGATCAGATCCGCTTCCAGGTCATCCAAATTCAAGCCACGTTCAGGCAGGGTGAATAGACCTGCTGGAGTTGCCATCTGAACCTGAGACTGTCTGATCTCCAAAGGCAGGTTTTCAGCTTCCACCAATCTACCCGAAAAGAGGATCAACATCCGCTCACAGAGATTTTTCAGTTCCCGCACATTACCCGGCCACTGATAGCGATTCAGGTACCTCAGGGCCCGCTGTGAGTAGACAGGAGGTTGCAGATCATATTCCATCGCCAACTTTTGAGTCAGACCATTGAGCATAAGCTCAATATCCCCTTTGCGTTTTCGCAGTGGTGGCAATTCCAACGGCACCACATAGAGTCGGTAGTAGAGATCCCTGCGAAAGGCCCCTTCCTCCACCGCTTTGGTCAGATCCCGATTGGTAGCGGCAATAACCCGCGCGTCAACCCGCTTGGTCAGCGGTTGTCCCAATTGTTGGCACTCACCGCTCTCAAGGAAGCGCAGTAGTTTTGCCTGTACCGCCAGGGGGAGTTCACCCACCTCATCGAGAAACAGGGTTCCACCGTTGGCGGCCTGCATTCTGCCCTGTTCATCCTGTACCGCACCGGTAAAAGAGCCTCTACGGTGACCGAACAGTTCGCTCTCAGCCAAATGTTCGGGCAGCGCCGCACAATTGACCGTGATGAAGGGCATGCTCTGACGGCGACTGTACCGATGCAGCGCCTTGGCCAGAAGCTCTTTTCCCGTACCACTCTCACCTGTCACCAGGACGGTGGCGTCGGTAGCGGAAACAATCTTCATGGCGCGAAGTACCGTCTGAAATTCTGGGGCTCTGCCTAACATCACTAAAGTACCTAATAAGTATGTGGAGCCCATTCTAAATCAGCCTAGGCAGCATGGAAATACATAGTATTACCCAGATGGGAACACCCAAATCTGCTAAAAAAACAGGTAGACGCAAGGTATGCACCTGATACTATGCGTACTCCTCCCGATCGAGCCGCTCCGCCGTCTCTCTGATCGAACCTAGCTGGAATGATAGAAGGCGTATAGCCGATTCTCGTCTATCCTTCATCAGGCTAGCGCCACTATAATTATTTTTTTCAAACTGAGGATCAATACAATGCAGAAACCTGAGATCAAACAGGATCCTATGTATTTGTTACTGAGGGAGGAGAAGATCAGAGAGTTCAATCAGCGTCGTGCGGATGGGGAGACCTGCCAACTGCGCAACACCGATCTGCGTGGACTCGACCTGCGGGGGCTGGATGCCAAGGGGCTGGACATGAGCAGCACCTATTTGCGCCAAACCGACCTGCGGGGTATTGATCTTTCCACCACCAGGCTGGAAGGGGCCAGCATCAATGGCGCCAAGATCTCCGGTACCTATTTCCCCAAGGAGCTCTCCCCGGAGGAGATCACCCTTTCACTGGTACATGGCACGCGTCTGCGTTACAGATAATGACCTGAATCAGGCTGTATCAAGCTGCGCCAGGATATTCCGCGCCACTCGGCGCTGATCCGCATCTCCCTCTTCCAGGATTTCATAGAGCAGTTCCCGGGCCGGCTCAACCTCACCCGCATTCCTATGGGTCTGCACATGCTGGAGCTTATCCTCCACTGACAACTCTTCCTCCTCTGCCTCTATGGCATTGAGTTCAGCCTCCATTTCGTCTTCGCTCAGGGGAACGAAACGATCCGAATCGGTGTAATCCCCGGCAGGATCGAGCTCGCTGCCCACCGGGGCCGTGGGTTTCACACCAGGCTCTTCAGGTGATGGTGCAACCCCCGCCGCGGCCACCGCCGGTTCATGTGCGCCAGGCTCCTCTACCTCTTCCCGGTTTCTGACGAATCCCCTGGAAAAGATCAGACCCACCTCAAACAGCACCCACATCGGCAGGGCCAGCAGGGTCTGGGAGATTATATCGGGCGGGGTGAGAAACATCCCCACCACGAAAGCACCCACAATCACATAGGGCCGTTTCTGTCCCAGGCTCTCAGGTGTGGTCAACCCCATCCAGACCAGAATGATTGTCGCGATTGGGATCTCGAAGGCCACCCCGAAGGCGAAAAAGAGGGTCATGACAAAATCGAGATAACTACCTATGTCAGTGGAAATCTCGATGCCTTCCGGTGCGGTACTGGTGAGGAAAGCAAACACCAGCGGGAAGACTACGAAATAGGCAAACGCCATACCCAAATAAAAGAGCAACGTGCTGGAGACCAGCAGGGGTATTACCAGCTTCTTCTCATGCTTGTATAACCCAGGCGCTACAAAGCCCCAGACTTGGTGAAGAATGAATGGCACAGCGATAAAGATCGCCAGCTGCAGGCTCAGCTTGAAGGGGATCAGGAATGGATCGATCGGCTTGGTGGAGATCATGCTGCTGCCTTCCGGCAGCGTCTGTCGCAGGGGTTCGGCAACCAGGATATAGAGATCGTTGGCGAAGGGAAACAGCACCAGAAACACCGCCAAAACCGCCAATACCATACGCAGCAGCCGGTCACGCAGCTCCAGCAGATGGGCGACCAGGGGTTGTTCCTTTGATGGGGATTGGTTGTCAGCCGTCATTATTCGGCATACTACGACTTGTCGGCATTGGGTGGCTCGCGCCCCTCGAACTCATTTTTCGCGGTACCGACGACCTGCTCCGTGCCCCGCTTGATCACATCCAGTTCCTGCTCGGTCTCTTCGATGATCTCATGCAGGGGATTGGCCTTCTGGACCTGCTGCTCAAGGATCTGCTTCAACTCATCCGCCTTGATCTCCTTATCGATATCCGCCTTGACACTGGCCACGAAACGGCGCCCCCGGCCGATCCAATGTCCCACCGTACGTGCCACCTTGGGCAGGCGCTCAGGTCCGATCACGATCAACGCCACTACGGCGATGATGCTCAGCTCCCAGAAACCGACGTCAAACATGTTCAGAACTCAGCAGTTGCAGTGCATCAGACCTTGTCTTTTTCCTTGGAGGTCACTTCTCCCTCCACCGTGGTGCCTTCAGATTTTTCGATCTGCTCGGTCTTATCTTCCTGCTTTCCACCCTCGGACATGGATTTCTTGAAGCCCTTGATGGCGCCCCCCAGATCGCCGCCAATATTCTTCAGCCGCTTGGTGCCGAACAACAACAGCACGATGACCAGAACGATCAACAGCTGCCAGATACTGATACCGCCAATACCCATACTCTTCTCCACTCCCCGGCTGTATGCCGGCCTTATATAAATTCAGAAAATCCCGGTTGCTGCTCGAACCGAGAATCAGTCATAGGATAATACCCCAGTTGCCGGCTGACCGTAACCATTCGGGATTTTCTCTTTTGCCGGGAATTTGTCGACTGGTTAAAATCCGGCACTATTGCTTTCGGCTCGCCTTCTCATCCAACCCGGAGAGACCGAAACGCCTTTGCAGCTCCTGCAACACATCTTCCGGCCCCAGACCTTGGTGGGCCAGCAACACCATGCTGTGAAACCAGAGATCAGCGGTCTCGTAGACGATCTTATCCGCCTCTCCATCCTTGGCCGCCATCACTGTTTCGGTGGCCTCCTCGCCGATCTTCTTGAGGATAGCATCCAGCCCCTTGGCATAGAGCCTTGCCACATAGGAGCTGTCCGGATCCGCCTGCTTGCGTTCCTCCAGCACCTGCGCCAATTGAGTCAGTACGTCACTCATCCTAGTACTCCGTCAAGGTTGTATTGATGGGTTCAGCGTTACTGTGGTGTTTCGCAACAAGGCACAGCACGCAGGCAATGGCCATAGTCCTTGTCAAGTGCTGTAAAGCAGTGGCGGAACACCACAGTACCGCCCGAAGGGTTGGTCTGTCAGCGCCCATGGCGGCGTTACGCCTCTTGCAAAGGACTATGGCCATTCGCGGCGAGGCGTGCCTTGCCATGAACGCTGACAGACCAACTGAATCCATCAATACAACCTTGACGGAGCACCACCTATTTATATATCTGCTTCGGGTCTTTAAGGACAGGCAACACCTCGACCCAGTCGCCGTCTTGCAGTTCCCGATAGAAGCAGTTGTGCCGGCCGGTGTGGCAGGCAATGCCACCCCGCTGCTCCACCTCCAGCAACACCACATCCGCATCGCAGTCGACTCGGATCGCCTGCACCTGCTGCTGATGCCCCGACTCCTCGCCCTTGTGCCAGAGTTTCTGGCGGGAGCGCGAGAAGTAGACCGCATGACCGGTCTGCTCAGTCAACTGCAGGGCCTCGCGATTCATCCAGGCCATCATCAAAATAGTGCCGGTGCCTGTCTCCTGGGCAATCGCGGGCACCAGACCCTCTTTATCCCATTTGATTTCGTCGAGCCAGCTCATAACCGCACCTCCACATCCTGCGCCTGCATGAATCGCTTGGCCTCACCAATGCTGTACTCGGCGAAGTGGAAGATGCTGGCGGCCAGCACGGCATCCGCCGCGCCCTGCTTGACCCCATCCACCAGGTGCTGCAGGTTACCCACACCCCCGGAAGCGATCACCGGGATCGGTACCGCCTCGGCGATCGCCCGGGTAAGCTTGTTGTCGAAACCGATTTTGGTGCCGTCCCGGTCCATGCTGGTGAGCAGGATCTCACCGGCCCCGTAGTCGGCCATCTTCTTCGCCCACTCCACTGCGTCCAGACCGGTGGGTTTACGTCCGCCGTGGGTAAAGATCTCCCACTTCAGGGGCTCACCCTCGCCACTGACCTGCTTGGCGTCGATGGCCACCACGATACACTGAGAACCGAAACGCTCGGCGGCCTGCTTGACGAACTCGGGATTGAACACCGCCGCGGTGTTGATCGCCACCTTGTCGGCACCGGCGTTGAGCATGCGCCGCACGTCGTCGACGGTACGGATACCGCCCCCCACCGTGAGCGGAATGAAGACCTCGCTGGCCACCTCTTCCACCACATGCACAATGGTCTCCCGGTCATCGGAGCTGGCGGTAATATCGAGGAAGGTGATCTCGTCCGCCCCCTCTTCGTTGTAGCGGCGCGCCACCTCCACCGGATCACCGGCATCGCGGATCTCCACGAACTTGACCCCCTTGACCACCCGGCCCGCGTCCACATCGAGACAGGGAATGATACGTTTGGCTAGCATGTTTTTTTACCTGATTTTTGCCACAGAGACACAGAGCGCACTGAGACTTCTGACGGGAAAATTTCCTCTGTGTTCTCTGTGTCTCTGTGGCTAATTTGTCAACTCATCCGCCAGTTTCTGGCCTTCAGCGAAGTCGAGGGTGCCTTCATAGATGGCACGACCGGTGATGGCGGCGGTGATGTTGCGGGTCTTCGCCCGGCACAGTGCCTCGATATCGCCGATGTTGGTGATGCCGCCGGAAGCGACCACCGGGATATGGATGGCGTTCGCCAGGGCGGTGGTGGCCTCGATGTTGGGACCGGTCAGCATGCCGTCACGACCGATGTCTGTGTAGACAATGGCGGAGACACCGTCGTTCTCGAAGCGGCGTGCCAGCTCGGTGACCTCCTGATCGGTCACCTCAGCCCAGCCATTGATCGCCACCATCCCCTGCTTGGCATCCAGACCGACGATGATATGCTCTGGAAAGGCCCGACAGGCACGAGCCACGAACTCAGGCTCTTTCACCGCCTGGGTGCCGATGATGCAAAAAGCCACACCTGCCTTGAGATAGGCCTCGATGGTCGCTTCGTCGCGGATACCGCCACCCACCTGGATCGGCATCTCCGGGTAGGCCTCGGCGATGGCGCGAATCACCCCGCCGTTGACCGGCTCACCGGCAAAGGCGCCGTTGAGATCCACCAGATGCAGCCGCCGACCACCCGCCTCGACCCAACGGGCGGCCATCTCCAGCGGGTTATCGGAGAAGACCGTATCGTCCTCCATACGTCCCTGGCGCAGACGTACACATTTACCGTCTTTCAGATCGATTGCTGGTATTAACAACACGATAGTAATCCTATTTTTTTTTAGCCACAGAGACACAGAGGACACAGAGATTTTTTCATCTATCAGGCCACATGCCTTGGTATTTTTAGTAATCCAAAATTTTTCATATTTTTTATTGTTACTTCATTGTTCATAAAAATACTGTTGCCAAGGCTAGTAAAACAGTAATTACAATTGAAACCATCGCTATATACTTTGCTTGTTTTGCTGATTTCAAGCTGTCCCTATATTCTAAAAACGACATATATTGAAAAAAAGCATCCGGCGTTAAATTCCAATCTCTTTCTTCGTGCATGTTTGCTGTGTAATCAATATCTTTAACTTCGCAATAGATATAAGACGCCGTCTTAGTAAATTGAGTAAAACCCATACCTGTATATTCCAAGGCCTCTGAAACTGAAAACGACTTTTTATCTAAACTAAACTCTATTAATTTTAATATTCGGTGATTTT
>CBDVCD010000125.1:0-9409 GCA_965372385.1 uncultured Gammaproteobacteria bacterium
GGCCACCCTGTTGGCCTATGTGCTGGCGGGGCGCAACGGGGGAACCCTGACCCTGATCCTCGCGGGGGTGGCTATCAACGCCTTGGCCCTGGCGCTGGTCTCCCTGCTGCTCAATCTCGCCCCCAGCCCCTATGCGGTACAGGAGATCGCGCTGTGGATGCTCGGCTCCCTTTCCAATAGCAGCCTGGACGACCTCTGGATCATGCTGCCCGGCACTCTGTTGGGCTGGTTGCTGCTGTTGCGGCTGGGGCGTTCACTGGACCTGCTGACCCTGGGGGAGGAGACCAGCCAGTCCATGGGGGTCGACCTGCGGCGGCTGCGCTGGCGTGTGTTTCTCGCGCTGGCCCTGGCTGTCGGTTCGGCGGTCTCGGTGACTGGCTCCATCGGCTTCATCGGCCTGGTGGTGCCCCACCTGCTGAGACCCCTGGTGGGCTACCGGCCTAGCCGCCTGCTGGCTGCCAGTGCATTGGGTGGAGCAATACTGCTGCTGGTCGCCGACATTGCGGTGCGGCTGCTGCCGTCGCAGACGGAGATCAAGGTCGGCGTACTGACCTCACTCATCGGCGCACCCTTCTTCCTCTATCTGATCATTAAAAGTCGGCGGTTGCCCGCATGAGTCTGTTGCAAGGAAAGGGCCTTTCACTCACCCTCGGCGGCCGAAAGATCCTCGACCAGGTCGATATCGAACTGCAACCCGGGGAGATGCTTGGTCTGATCGGTCCCAACGGAGCGGGTAAAAGCAGCCTGTTAAGACTGATAGCCGGACTGCTCGAAGCCAATGCAGGATCATTACAACTGGGTGATGGTCCATTCTCCACTATCCCTCTGGCACAGCGTGCCCGGCGCATTGCCTGGCTCACTCAACAGGGGGAGGTCCACTGGCCCCTGTCCGTGGAGACACTGATTGAACTGGGTCGGGTCCCCCATCTGGCGCCCTGGGAGCAACCTGCTGAAAAGGATTTGGAGGCCATCGAGCGGGTCATCGGGGAAACCGACCTGCAGGCCTTGCGACATCGCCGGTTCAACACCCTCTCCGGCGGAGAGCAGGCCCGGGTGCTGCTGGCCCGCGCCCTGGCAACGGAGCCGGAGATTCTGCTGGCGGACGAGCCGGTGGCGGCACTCGATCTGGCTCATCAGCTGGACGTAATGTCCTTGCTATCCAGCTATTGCAAAGAGAGACGGGGTGTCATCGTGGTGCTGCACGACCTCTCCCTGGCGGCCCACTTCTGTCACCGGTTACAATTGTTGCATCGTGGCAAGGTGCTGGCTGTGGGCAGTGCCGAGTCCGTACTCAGCCCCGAACATCTGCTGACGGCCTATCAGGTCAGACCCTTGAAAACTGCAACTGGAGACCCGTTCGCGATTGCCTGGCAACGGACTGGAGGATCAGATCCGACAAGGTGAACAATCCGATTGTTGCTTGCCTTCATTTTCAATCGTTCAGTGCGATCGAAGATGACAACACATCCATGTGTTGCGAGAGAACTTCAATTTATAAACGACTAAATGTTTTTCACAGCAACATTCGAGAAAGAACTTTCGTTACCATCTATGTCATAAGCAGTGACAGCGAAATAGTAAGTACCGGTTGTGAGCGAGGTGACATTATAACTGGTATCGAGGCCACCGTTCAGGTCAACTAGCATATTCAGGTTATCCTGGGTCTGACCCATATAGATGCGATAGCCACCTATTTCGCTAAGGGTGAGAAATGAGCCGTCTGTACGAGTGGTCGGGCTTACCCAGGTCAGATTGGCGGAAACGTCAGCGACAGGCAGCTCTACCACGGAGATGCTTATAGTGCTCAATGCGGTCGTGATCATCCCGTCGGAAACTGAAATCTCGATGTCTGTATAAACACCCGCTATAGTGGGTGTGCCAGAAAATTCTCCCGTAGTTGGGTCAAAACTGGCCCAGCTTGGCAGATTCAGAATATCAAAGGTCAGCTCATCACCGTCGGGATCGATTGCGCTGGGAATGAATGAATATATTTCGTTCACCGCTACACTCAAAAGGGGAGTACCACTGATACTGGGTGCACGGTTGGTGTTGAAGACATCGATGGAAAAGGCGCTGAGTGAGACTGTGGCAGTTCCATCGGACACGCTGATCACAATGTTGATATAGCTCCCAGCGTCATCGAAGCCAGGCGTACCGGACAAAGCGCCACTGCTGGCATCGAAACTGGCCCATATAGGTGCATTGACAATTGAGAAACTGAGTTCATCACCGTCGGGGTCATATACACTGGGAGTAAAGAAATAGCTCTCACTCTCGGCAAGACTGGTGACGGGTGTGCCAGCGATGGTGGGGGGGGAATTCGGACTCAAGCTGGCAGCGTATTCATCGATCGCCAAGGTAGCTGCTTCAAGGGTGATGCAATCGCCAACACTTTTAATCACGTTCTTCGCGTCGGTCAACGAAACAGTGGGGTCGATCGACTGCAGTGAAGGTAAAGACTCTTTCGCGAACAGGGTGATTTGAAGGTTACTGAAGCAGCTGGTGTCTTTTGTGGGAGCTACCGCATGAGTGTAGGTAGCGGTAAAACCCAGAGAAGCGATCAGGATGAGTTGAGGTAAAAGCCTCGACGATGCGTACATGATGTCTAACCTCCGTCAGGTGATTAGCAATCAAGGTAAGCCATCTCTTTTTTTTTAATTGGGCCAGCAATCACACTCGTGGCAGATGGAATTCACAATCTATATGGATATGGATAGATTGAGCGATAGATCACAGCCATTTATGATTGTTATTCTTATTAATGCTCTGTAAAAGGGTCAAAGCCCTTTATTGATTAAGAACTGTAATACTAATCGATGGGGAAGATCAAAACCAAGAAGAATGTGGGCAAGAACATCCTGCCCACTCTTCGCGTTTAAGTTTCTGCTGAACCTATTTCCTCCACCCGGTTTCTCATCGCCGCGTAGTAGACCACCGGTATCACCACCAGGGTCAGAACGGTGGAGACGAACAGACCGAAGATCAGGGAGACCGCCAGACCGTTGAAGATCGGATCGTCCAGGATGAAGATACCACCGGCCATTGCCGCCAGCGCAGTCAGGGCGATTGGCTTGGCGCGTACCGCGGCGGCGCTGATCACCGCCTGCTCCAGTTCCATTCCTTCGCGCAGCTGCTGGTTGACGAAATCCACCAGCAGGATCGAGTTGCGCACGATGATGCCCGCCAGGGCGATCATGCCGATCATCGAGGTGGCGGTGAACTGGGCCCCTGCCAGGGCATGGCCCGGCAGGATGCCGATGATGGTCAGTGGGATTGGCGCCATGATCACCAACGGCACCAGATAGCTGCGGAACTGGACCACTACCAACAGGTAGATCATCAGCAGGCCCACCGAATAGGCGATACCCATGTCGCGGAAGGTCTCGTAGGTGATCTGCCACTCGCCGTCCCACTTCAGGCTGTATTCGTAGGGATTTTCCGGCTGGTTCAGGAACCACTGCTCAATGCTGTTATCACCACCCAGCTGGTCGGAGATCTCGAACAGGCCATACAGCGGACTGTCGATCTCACCCGCCATGTCACCGGTGACATAGACCACCGGCAGCAGATCCTTGTGCTGAATCGAGTATTCGCGCACCCGGGGAATGATCTCCACGATCTCCGACAGAGGCACCAGCTCACCGCTCTCCGCACGCAACCGCAGGGAGAGCACCTGGGCCAGATCGGCCTTGTCCGCATCCGAATATTCGATGCGGATCGGCACCGCATACTTGAGGTTCTCGCCGTGCAGGAAACCCGCATCCTCCCCTTTGAGCACCGTCGCCAGGGCCTCAGCGACACTGCTTTGCGCAACACCCAGACGCGCCGCCTTGGCCCGGTCAACCCAGACCACGAACTTGGCGGAGGGGTGCTCCACGCTGTCGTCGATGTCGACGATATCCGGGGTGTTCTCGAACACCTGACGGATCTCCCAGGCCGCCTCGGTCTGGCCCTGGTAGTCGAGGCCATAGACCTCCGCCACCAGCGGTGACATCACCGGCGGACCGGGTGGCACCTCCACGATCTTGGCATTGCCGTTGTACTCCCGGGCAATCTTCTGCAGCGGTTCCCTGACCGCCAGGGCTATTTCATGGCTCTTGCGCTCCCTATCATGCTTGTCCACCAGATTCACCTGGATATCCCCCAGATTGGCGCCCTCACGCAGGTAGTACTGACGCACCAGACCATTGAAGCCGATCGGCGCGGCGGTGCCGGAGTAGACTTGGTAGTCGGTCACCTCGGGCACCGTCGCCAGATAGTCGCCCATCTCGTCCAGCACCCGGGTGGTCTGCTCCAGACTGGTACCCTCCGGCATGTCGAGCACCACCAGGAACTCCGATTTGTTGTCGAAGGGCAGCATCTTCAACACCACAGCCTTGTTGAGCGTCAGAGAGACCGAAAGAGCGATGAGCAACAGGAGTACGCCCAAGAGTACCCAGCGCATCAGATTGCCGCGGCGGCCCAGCAGAAACGGGGTCATGATACGTCTGAAGAAACGGCTCAGGCCGGTTTCACCCTGCGCATGCTGAGCATGCGCGGCAATCTTCGCGGCATGCCCCGCCAGCACCTTATTGGTCAGCCAGGGAGTAAAGACAAAGGCCACCACCAGTGAAATCAACATGCCGCTACTGGCGTTGATCGGGATCGGGCTCATGTAGGGCCCCATCAGGCCGGTGACGAAGGCCATCGGCAGCAGGGCGGCAATCACGGTGAAGGTGGCGAGAATGGTCGGCCCGCCCACCTCGTCCACCGCCCGGGGGATCGCCTCCAGCAGGCTCTTGGCCCCCAGTTGCAGATGGCGGTGGATGTTCTCCACCACCACGATAGCGTCATCCACCAGGATGCCGATGGAGAAGATCAGGGCGAACAGGGAGACCCGGTTGAGAGTGAAACCCCAGGCCCAGGAGGCGAACAGGGTGATCGCCAGGGTGACCACCACCGCCGCCCCGACGATCAGGGCCTCACGCCAGCCGATAGCCAGCATCACCAGCACCACTACCGAGAGGGTGGCGAAGGCCAATTTGGTGATCAGCTTATTGGCCTTGGCCTCGGCGGTCTCGCCATAGTTGCGGGTGATGGTGACATGCACGCCCTCGGGGATGAAAGTGCCCTCAAGCTGGCCAAAGCGCTTGATAACTGCCTTGGCGATCTTCACCGCATTGGTGCCCGCCTTTTTCGCCACCGCGATGGTCACCGCCGGGAACTTGCCCGCCTCGGGTAGTCCCTTGCCGGTACTCTCGGGACCTGTACCCAGCCAGACGTACTGCTCGGGCAGATCCGGTTCGTGGCTGACGCTGGCCACGTCCCTCAGATAGACCGGTTTACCCTCATGCACTCCCACCACCAGGCCGCCGATCTCCTCGGCGGAGGTCAGAAAGGTACCGGCCTGCACCAGCAGTTCACGGTTTTCCGCGGTAACGCTGATGTCGTCACGGATATGATTTGCCGCCTGCAGGGCGCGGCGCAGGTCGCTCAGGTCGATGCCATAGCCAGACAGTGCCTGAGGATCGAGCTGAACATGCACCACCCGGTCCGGATTGCCGATGGTGTAGATGTCCCGGGTGCCTTTCACTCGCTTGAGTTCGGACTCGATGGCGTGGGCCACCTGGCCCAGCTCATAGGCGCCCATTTCAGGATCGTCCGACCAGAGGGTTGCGGTGACGATGGGCACATCATCTATACCCTTGGGCTTGACGATAGGCTGGCCAACCCCAAGGTTGAGGGGCAGCCAGTCCTGATTCGAATAGACCTTGGCGAAGAGCCGTACGATGGCGTCCTCCCGGCCCTCGCCCACCAGAAACTGCACCGTCAGCACCGCCATGCCGGGACGGGAGGTGGAGTAGACATGCTTGATGCCATCGATCTCCGAGAGCACCTGCTCCGCCGGGGTCGCCACCAGATTCTCGATCTCGGTCGCGGTGGCGCCGGGAAAGGGGATGAAGACATTGGCGAAGGTGACATTGATCTGCGGCTCCTCCTCCCGCGGGGTGATCATCACCGCAAAAACCCCAAGCAGCAGCCCCACCAGCGCCAGCAGCGGGGTGATCTCGGTGGTCAGGAAACGCTCGGCGATGCGCCCCGAAATACCCAGTTTACTCATGGCTGGCCTCCGCCAACTGGCGCTTCAGCTCGGCGCCCGCCGCAATCGGCTCCAGCGCGACCTGCTCCCCTGCAGTGAGCCCGGCGATCACCGCGACCATGCCATTGCCAGTCGGATTGCCTGTCCGAATACGCCTAAACCTGATGCGCCCATCCTTACCCACCACATAGACCGCGGTCACCTCTGAGCGGGAGACCACCGATTTTCTCGGCACCACCAGTTCCTTTTTGATCCCGGTGACAAACGCGGTCTTGACGAACATGCCGGGAAACAGGTCAGAGACCCCCTCCGGCAGATCGACCCGCACCCTGAAGGTGTTGCTAGCCGCGTGGGCGTAAGGAAAGATCGTCAGCTTGACTGCGCTGATAACTTCACCATTCGGCAGTAGCACCCTGGCCTTACCTTGCTCACGGATGGTGGGAATCAGACTCTGGGGCACATCCACCAGCACCCTGAGCTGATCCAACGAGATACCGCTCATCAGCGGCTGCCCGGGGGAGGCCACCTCGCCCACCTGTACATGCCGCTCGGTCACTATGCCGCTATAGGGGGCCTTGACCCGGGTATACTCAAACTGTTCGCTGGCCTGGGTCAGTCCGGCGCTGGCCGCATCCTGGCGCGCCCGGGCCGATTTAAATGCGGCGGTGGCCTTGTCCTTCTGGGATTGGGAAACCAGCTTCTTCTTGTGCATACCGCTGACCCGCTTGAATTCATCCTCTGCCTCCTGCAAGCGGGCAAGCGCCTCCTGCAGGTCCGCCTCGGCCTGGCGCAGACGCGCCTGCTGCTCGGTATCTTTCAGCCTGACCAGCAACTGCTCTCGCTCGACGAAATCGTCCACATCGAACAGGATCTCCTGCACCTGACCGCTGGTCTGGGCGGATATCGTAGAGCGGCTGATCGCCTCCACCGTACCATCCAGTAGAAACTCCCTTGGGGATTCCTGTAATTCGACCGTGGTGGTCTTAAGCTCCGCTGCAGCAGAGACAGGCCAACTGAAAACGATCAAGGCAATTAATAGGCTGCGGCTTATTTGGGAACTCATGATAATGCCTCGCTTGTATATTAGATTGTGCTTATATAAGATATATTAACGCATATTTCAAGTCTACTTATAATGAAAAAGGCCCTAATTGTGTAATTCAGCACTGCACTTACGAAATGGTTCTCAGCTGCTATATATCTTTAAGATAGCGCCATTAATGACCTGTGACAGCTTCCCACATTGATTCCTATAGTAGTGTAGAAAAAACCAACAACAGGAGGATTCTACTCATGACTAACCCAAAGTCCGATCCTGAAAAACAGCACGAAGATGGACATAGCGCAGTTTCAACCTCACCACCGGCAATCACCGCTGACAGAAAGAGTGGGCAGAGTTTGAGCATGCACGATGGCATTGCGGTTTGGTGTGATTGTTGTTCTTGTGAGGCCGAACCCTATTGGGCCGCCTTGGCTGAGGAGCTTGGAGTGGACCTCAGTGACTACGAGGAAACGGAGTCGACGCCAACCAGATAGGCCAAAACCGAGCCAAAAACTCGCGTAATCTTCCACCTAATGACAGCTTTTCCCGATTGACGTGATGGATCTTAAAGACCAATCTGCTCTGTAATAACGAAAACATCTCTCTTTATCCGTTGGAGCAGCAACCTTGGTCAACACCACGCCTGGAAGGCAAGCCGGCAAGCAGACCACACCCGGTAAAACAGCTGCCTTTCTGCTGAGGCGGCCAGGCAGATTCCTGTGGCGGGTGATCAAGGGTTTCCAGCGCAACCAGGGTGTATTGCTATCCGGCGCCGTGGCTTATTACGGCCTGCTGTCGATCGTCCCGCTGTTAGCGCTATTGCTGGTTGGCCTGTCGCACTTCATTCCCGAAGAGGCCCTGTTGGCGAGCGTACACACCCATCTGGATTTCATTCTTCCGGTCAGCGCAGATGCCCTGACCAATCAGATCGCCGCATTCCTGGAGCATCGCAAGGTCATCGGCTGGATCGGAACAGGGGTGCTGATCTTTTTCGCCACCATGGCGTTCACGGTGCTGGAGAATGCCATGTCAGTGATCTTCTATCACCGGGTAAACATTCACCGTCGGCATTTTCTGGTCTCCGCGCTGATTCCATTCGCCTTCATCGGCCTGCTCGGACTCGGCGTGGTGGTGGTCAGCCTGGTGAGCGGCGCGCTCCAGGGACTCGACCAAGAACAGGTAACCCTGTTCGGTTACACCTGGGTGCTCGATGGGGTTTCAGGACTGGTGCTTTATCTGCTTGGCGTGTTGGGCCTCATACTGTTGATGACCTCGCTCTATTTTGTCATGCCGGTGGGACGGATCGCCTTCCGTCATGCACTGATCGGCGGAGTCACCGCCACCCTCCTCTGGGAGATTGTTCGGCATGTTCTCGTCTGGTACTTCACCAGTCTGTCGCTGGTGAATCTGGTCTACGGGTCGTTGGCCACCTCTATCGTTGTCTTGCTGAGTTTCGAGTTTGCCGCCCTGATACTGCTGTTCGGCGCACAGGTTATCGCCGAGTTCGAGCGCTACGTTTCTGACGACGAGTCAGGCTTCAGGACCTGAGAATTTGACAAAATCTATCGATGAGAATAGCGTAATACCTCTCGTGTATCGATAGAGGGGAAGTTGATGTTAAGCGTTAAAGTATCACCTAAATTCCAGGTTGTTATTCCTAAAGAAATTAGAGAGTCGTTGCATTTATCACCGGGTCAACGAATGCAGGTTATTCAATATGAAAATAGAATTGAGCTAATTCCTGAAAGAGACATAGGCGAACTCGAAGGCTTTCTTAAGGGTATTAATACTGCATTCGATAGAGAAGAAGACAGACTATGAATGTTGTCGATACTTCAGGGTGGTTGGAATACTTTGAAGGTGGTCAAAATGCTCAGGAGTTCTCTATACCACTAAAGGAAACCAAAGAACTTGTAGTGCCAACAATATGCATTTACGAAATATCAAAAGTAATACTTCGAGAAAGTGACGAAAATCATCTGTTACAAGCCCTTGCGGCAATTCAAAAAGGGAGAATTGTAGATCTTACATCTTCGATATCAACCACCTCCGCCATGATTAGCTTAAAGTACAAATTACCGATGGCGGACAGCATCATATATACAACTGCAAAATGCTTTAATGCGACAGTATGGACACAAGACAGTGATTTTAAGGATCTGCCAAACGTTAATTACATACCGAAAATTAGTGCAGGTTCAGTCAAATAACAGGGGCAGAGTAAAGTTGAATCTCATTCTTGGTCTTTCCGCTCGTTCCCACGATCCTCCGTGGGAATGCCTACCTGA
>CBDVCD010000126.1:0-9259 GCA_965372385.1 uncultured Gammaproteobacteria bacterium
ACGACGCATTTTCCGTGTGAAGACATGGGAATGACATAGGGAGCTGAATAGTTACCTCAAAACTACAGTATTTTTCCATTCCAGGCGAACGCCAGACCCGCGGCGGAAGCTATCAGCAGAGGAGGAAACACTCGCATACCAAGCTTGGCGCGCCCAATAAACGTGGCGAGCGAAGCCTTGAACAACGTATTGGAAACCCCGGCAATCAGAATACCCAGCACAGCAACCGATAATGCGAGATCGCCCGCACTCATGCGCGACAAAGTCAGGTTGAGCGCATCCACGTCCGCGATGCCAGAGATGGCCGCCAACAGGTAGATGCCGGTTTCCCCCATCCATTCCTTCAGCGCTTTGCCGAACAACACTATCAGTGCCAGCAGAGCGCCAAACAAAAGCGCCGTTTTCAACTCCAGGGGATTACGCATGAGCGCCGATGCCTCAGCAGGCCGATCCATGGCCTGCCGCCAGAACAGGAATGCCGATACAAAGATGATCACCGCCATCGCCGCCATGGGGGCAAGCAGCACTGCGAACAACTTCGGGTTAATCAGGCTGGCAACCAGTAACATGCGTGGAAACATGACACCGCAGGCAGTCAGAATTCCCGCTGCCAACAGGGTTTCCGAGCCGGGGCGCTCCCGGGCTACACGGGCGAACTGCAATGTCAGGGCGGTGGAGGAGATCATGCCAGCCGTCAAAGCGGTAAGCATGACGCCCTTGCTGGCACCCGCAAGCTTCATGGCGAAATAACCGATGAACGAGATGCCAGCAATCAGCACGACCATCCACCAGATCTCGTAGGGATTGAGCGCCTGCCAGGGTCCATAACCCCGGTTAGGCAGTACCGGCAATAACACCACGGATATGAGCAACAGTTGGAGGCCCGCATGCAGTTCGTACTTCTCGATCCGCTTCAGCCAACCATGCAGAGTCCCCTTCAACTGCAGCAACAACGCGGTAACCACCGCGGCAGCGCCAGCTATGGCCACATGCCCTAGTGTGGCCATAGCACCGAGTGCGAAGGTTAACTGCGCAACGACCAAGCTGGTGATGCTGACGTCAGTGCCCTGGCGTTGCTGGGCTAGGAGATAGGCTACTGACGTGGCAACCGCAAATCCAATAAATAGGAAGCCCAACACGGATGTGGAGAGATATTCGGCGAGGAGACCTGCCACGCCACCGAACAAACCGATAAGACCAAAGGTGCGCAGACCCGCAACCCGTTCACCCTCCCGCGCCTCACGAAATTTCCAGCCACGCTCGATGCCGATGAGCAGTCCAATGGCCAGAGCAGCGGCCAGTTGGATGATCTGTTCCGTATCTGTTATTTCAACCACGGTCATGTCCAGTGTCTATTGCCATTCAAGATATTTACTACCTCTCCCTGCCACGCCACCCGTACCTGGGTAGACCGGCCCTTCGAAACCGGACTTGACCAACAGCGGAATGCGGGCGGCATGGTCGATATAAGTATGACTCAAAATTACCGCATCGATACTTTTCGGGTCAAAGGGAAAGGGCACCCGGTTGCGCTCCCCTTCCTTCCTGCCACACTGGATGAGTCCGCTGTCGGGCAAGAGTCAATGGTTTCCCACCTGCCCACTGTAACCATGATCGCGCGGCCCTAACGCGAGGTTGACGGGCATCTTACGCGCGATCCCCGAGCCAAACCGCCCCAAACCGAACAGGACTCATGCTTTTGTATGAAAAACATCGGAAAGCCGTGTACGGGAAAACCGTATGCACGGTTTGATGAGGGAGGGTAGGCTAGCGTGTCTACGGTTGGACTATTGAGGCACCGCCAGACGAAAGGGGCGGATACAGATAGGTTTGTCCTACGGGTATGTGATGCCTGCTCTCTACTCTACCCAGAACAACCTACCTCACCCATCGCCAGAGTACGGTCCCGTTCCAGGAAGGCCACCTGCTTGCCCAACCAGGCTTCCGGCGCATTACGGGGTGGGGTGCCGACCAGTTTTAGCCGATGCAGAGGTAAAGTACACTCCTCTGTCCCATCCAGGTAATGTTCCCACAGCGCTGTGCGATGCCGGGCACGCCGCATCTTGCCGGGACGGCTGGCTTTTTTCGACGCCTTAATATAGGCCACCTCAATACCCAGGCTTTGCAACTCATGTACCAGTGGCAGGCGAAATCTGGCGGCATCCAGGGAACAGAGCGCTTGCAGCCCTTCCAGTGACCACCCCGCTTTTTGCCAATGCGCCAAGCAGACCGCGCCGGGTGCGCCAAAGACCGCTGAGCCCGGGTCTGCACTGAGACACCAGACCGATCGACCCAAATCCGATAACTGCGCTGCCAGGCCTGCAGTCAGGGTGGTCTTGCCGATCCCGGGTTGGCCAAACAGCAATACCCGCCGATCCCGGCTCAACAGATGCCCGGTAATCAAGGCAGGCTCACCCTCGAAGTATGCTGTAGAATCGGACTGGTTCATTTGCCCCCCTGTACTGAGCATAGCGGAAGCGGGAGCTATCTCCGCTAGCTCCTGATATCGAGCTCAAACCTGCCATGCATCAGTTTTGTCACCCCTGTTCCCAGGGAAGCACATTCCCGGTCCATGGTCTGTCGCAGCCAGTTCCGATCCTGTTCCGTCGGGTAATGCAGACGGAACTGCCTGATCTGCAGGGGTGTCATCGTCACCCTCAGCAATCTGCCGGATCGAGGCTCCATGGTAACAAAGTACATCAGAGTCAGATCATCCCGGAAAGCCTCATATCCACCGATGCCCTCGTAGTCATTGAGAAAATCCCCACAGCCATAAAAGATGGGGCGCTGCCGATAAATCTCGATCGCCTTGGGATGGTGGGAGGAGTGCCCATACACGATATCCACCTCTGCCCTGTCGATCAGCCAATGGGCAAACTGTCGCTGTTCAGATGGAATCCGGTATCCCCAGTTGCCGCCCCAGTGGATGGAAACCATCACCAGGTCTCCCGGACGCTTCACCACGGATAAGCGGCGTGCCACTCTGGCGGCCTCGACCTCTGAAAGCTCTTCCAGCAATGCCACCCCCGGCTGCTGGGGCCCAGCCTGCCACTTCCAGGGGACACCGCTCGACCGGTGAGCAAATGCGAATAGCAGCAGCCTGCCCTTCCCCGGCAGATCGAATATCACCGGCGCCTCTGCCTGTACAGGTCCACATCCGGCGCCGACACTTTTGATTCTGGCGGTTTCAAGTGACTTTAGCGTCTCCAGCAGGCCATCGTAGCCCCAATCCAGCACATGATTGTTGGCCAGCACACAGGCATCTATCCCCGCTGCCGTCAGGCAGGGCATATTTTTCGGATGCATGCGGTAGTTGATGCCTTTTCCGGGCCAATAGGCTTCGCTGGTGGTAACCGCTGTCTCGAGATTGATGATCCGCAGGTCCGGATCGAACTGCTGAAATTCAGTCAGCGCATCACCCCAGATATAGTCAAAAGATACCGGCCTGGGTATGGGACCGTTTGCCTGCTCCGCGATCTCCACATAGTCTCTGGCGCTTTTCAGATAACCTTCGTGGATACGCGGATGGCTAGGATGGGGCAATATCTGGTCGATCCCGCGACCTGTCATAACATCGCCGCACAGAAAGAGGCTAATGTTTTCACGCGATGTTGCAGCGTTGCCGGAAATCATGCCGCCTGTGCCTCGCTCAACCACATCGCCCGCGGAGAGACTGAACGCACCCAGACCGCGCAGGTGAAGAAACGTCCGCCAGTGCATAGCTCACTCCCGATGAGGTCGCCAGCATAAAAAACCTTCTTCATATACTGAGTCTAGACCGCATTCGTGACTCCCTATTCCAGCCATCTGAAAGGCCTTTGGCGCTGATCCAGTCGCAGGAGTCTGAAACGAAAATCCATCAGCTGCCGGAATCACGGCTGGAAGGCGGCAAGGCCTTGATTTATGTATTGAAGGAACGTCGATCAATACGGGAATATTCAGCACAGCCATACACTGAAAACGGTTGTTGCCGGTGATCTTCACCCTGGCCTTGCGCATGCCGCATTGGATCAGGGATGGATTCAACGGGCATCTGCAGCGGTGGTGATCAGTGCAGTTTATTCACGCACAACCTGGAAATACGGGGAGCGTGCCCTTTTCATCCTGCCTATCGGCTATCCCAGGCAGGCAATAACGGATTGATTGCCCGCTTGAATGCATTTTTCTGCAGCAATATGCGATTGATAATAAAAGGATTTTTTCTTGACATTCAGCCGGCAACCTATTGAGCATCGGTTTCCTGCATTAAACGATGCATCAATCTCCTATACTAAAAATAAAGGGCTTATACATCAGGATTCCCAGCTCAGCAGGAGGCTTAACCATGAATGACACTGACAACAAACCTCAAGTCGGTGCACCGGATCCGGAAATGAAAACCTCACCGATCTTTGATGATACCGACCGGGAATTTCTGTCACTGGATACCGAGTTGGAAGAAGGCCTATGTTATTTCAATGACCAGATTTACCGGCTTGGTGATTATGTTTGCAGTGGCGATGAATTGTTACGCTGCGAAGTATACGGGGTCTGGATAAGGGAAGGGAGTTGTTACGAGAAATGACTGTTCTCGTTGATTTGCGATCAAGGCAGACCGCTTCGGTCACAACCCCGTACCTCGTCCGCCGGAGAGTGTACTAGACGATGGGCGTTGCGGCTGTCAGCACCCTTGAGGTGATAGACAAGGGCACCGATGAAGTTAGCGGTGCCCGGCTGGAACCTGGTTCAAATGATGACTCTTCCATTATTTGAGATTTCCCAAGGCCCTATCCCACGATGTGGTGTTTGCCGATGAGGATGACCGTACTGGCCTGCGGACCCTCATCCCCAGCCTCTTCAACAAACCTCACTTCACTGCCTTCAATGAGTTTGTCATAGGCGCCATCCAGTACACTGTTACGATGGAAATAGATCTGACGGCCATCCGGCGTTTTGATCATGCCATAATCTTCCATTGGGACCCGTTCCGAGACCAGGCCGTGTGAAGGCTGTTCATGGGTCTTTGTATCGCCACGCTGGCACCTGGCGTAATCCTCCAGCTGCCGCCTCATTGCACTGAACGTATCGCGGATAACCACATAGATATCTTCATGGGCATGCTCATCGTGGTGTTCCTGAGTGACGGTCAGCTCTTTTCCCGGGGCCCTCAGGTCAATGTGCAGATGATAGAGCTTTCCTTTATGGTGATGCCGATGCGGTGATTCCACCACTACCCGGCAACTCATGATATGTTCATAAAATAGCTCCAGCTTGGCGGCCTCTTTGCGAATCCGGCTCTCAATGGCCGGCGAAGGGTCCATTTGCCGAAATGTGATTTGTAATGGCACTTGCATAGACTCAAACCTCCTTTCAACCACAGGTTCTCTTACTTTTATGATAGTACGCCTGCAAGATAATATAGACGGTCTCAGAGCACCCCCGTTGACCCAAGACAAGGCGCAGTCCACTGAAAAAGGGTTACAGGATTATTCCTCTGTCCTGGGCTCGATGAATTGCCCAGCCAAAGCGACTGCTAAAATGAACCTATGGCCGAGTTGAAATAATGACCAGACTCAATGATTGTCCCATGGCCATTCATGCAACGCACTGATCTGTCTGGTCATCTACGACAGAATCACCCATGAAGGACATTGAGTGTGTGCAATTTCTCCAGTGGGCCCTGCCGCAACTGCAGATGCGATGGCAGGGATTTCGCAAGGTGCGCCATCAAGTCTGCAAGCGTCTTACCAGACGCATCGAGGAATTGGCTCTGCCCAGCCTTCAGGCCTACCGGCAACACCTCCGGAATAACCGGGAAGAGTGGCGGATTCTGGATGGCCTCAGCCGCATCACCATCTCCCGCTTCTACCGCGACAAACGGGTATTCGGCATGTTAGAAGAGCAGTTTTTACCCTCTCTGGCAAAGCAGGTGCTGGAACAGGGCGGGAATAGACTGAGGATATGGAGTGCAGGCTGCGCCTCGGGCGAGGAACCCTATACCCTGTCACTGCTCTGGGCCTTTGCCCTGAGTAGCCGGTTTCCTGATCTCAGGCTGCATATTCTGGCGACAGACGCTGATCCGGGTCTGCTGGCGCGGGCCAATAAGGCCTTTTATAACTTCGGGAGTGTAAAGAATCTGCCTGAGACCTGGCGGGACGGTGCATTTCTGCAAACAGATGATCACTACTGTCTCCACCGACAATTCGCCAGACCTGTGGAATTCCGCCAGCAGGATATACGAGACGCCATCCCAGATGGCCCCTTTCATCTCGTACTCTGCCGCAATCTCGTTTTTACCTATTTCGAGAGCGGGTTGCAGCAGGTTTTTCTGAACAGGCTTGAACGGGCCATGCACCCTGCCGGGGTTTTACTGCTGGGCGTCCATGAGTCCCTGCCTGAATCCGGGCATGGCTTTGCCGCCTCTTCAGCCCGCTGGGGTTTCTATGAGTTACAACCATCGAAAACGGTCTGATCATGCCCACCATGAAGCTGAAGCGAGCCGCAATCGAAGAAAACTTGCAGAAGAGATCCACCGATTGTACGCGGGGCATGCCACGGTATCCTGATATGATCAGCTCGATAGCGCCGGGAAGGCTAACATGAACCGTGTTATTGGGTAAGCGCCTGCAATGAGAAAAGCCGCAACTGTTATGGCACTGCTGGAATGAGCAGGATTCGAATCTGGATCCTGTTCCTCGCGGCCATCTGCAGCGCCTGTGCGGCGCCAGTCAGGGATGCACCCGCGCCGAGTGAAAGCGAGCCGCGAAAAACGATCTATCTGGTGAGCCACGGCTGGCATGCCGGGATCGTGCTGCGGCGCGCCGAGATCCCTGACAGCGTCTGGCCAGCACCTGGGGATTTTCCCGATGCGCAATATTTGGAGGTGGGCTGGGGAGACATGGATTACTACCAGACACCGGACGCCCACATGGGACTCATCCTCAAGGCGGCTCTGTTGCCTACCGCCAGCGTTCTGCACATTGTCGGTTTCAGCGGCTCCGTGCCGGCCTATTTCCCCTACAGCGAGATCATTAGGATCAAGTTGTCCTCTGCCGGTTTTGAGCATCTCTCACGCACTATTGCGACAAGTTTCGCCAAGGACGAGGCCGGTAACACCACGTCACTGGGTCGCGGCCTCTACGGAAACAGCCACTTCTACCTATCCAGGGAGAGCTACCATCTGTTCAATACCTGCAATGTCTGGACCGCCCGGGCGCTGCGCGCCGCCGGTCTTCCCATCACCCCGGCGCGCACCGTTACCGTGGAAAGTCTCATGTCCCAGGCGCGCAAGTTTGGCATGCTGGTGCAATCGGGGCCGGAACCTTCGGAGTGAAGCGTCAGGGGGATTCATAACCGGCCGAACATCAACATAAGGCCGCGGGCTGTGGCCATTGGAGCAAGATATGAAACAGCTCAGAAAAATCCTGCTGGTACTGGACCCCGAGGCGCTACGTCGGCAAGGTCTGGATCGGTTGCTGGCGAACCTATCGGTGGCTGAAACACGGCGCCACCTGGTGCTAGGCCCCCCCGGAAGAAGTGATCCCGAAGCTTGCCTCGCGCGAGGACATCGAGTTGATCGTAATGGAGACGGTTGTGCGTACCGGTATCCCGGGACTGTTGATCGGCAATGCGGCCGAGAGGATTCTCGATGGCGTCGAGTGCGATGTGCTCGCCATAAAACCCGAGGGATTCGTCACCCCGGTCACACTCACCCATTCGGAGTAGCGACTGCGCTATGGGTAACAGCGGATTGGAATCGAGGATGGGCAACAGGTACTCCGTCAACCTTGCTTTGACCGAATACCAGGCCGCATGAAAAACCGAATGATAAAAAACATCCTGCTCCTGCTACTTGGACTTGCCCTGTTGAATGGTTGTATGTATCTGCAACAGCCCTCGATGATCTTTTTCCCTTACGCAACGCTTGGCCAAACACCGGCGGAGTGGGGACTTGCGTATGAGGATGTCTTCCTGGATACCGAGGATGGCCTACGCTTACATGGCTGGTACATCCCACGTCATGGATCAAAGCAGGCTCTGCTCTTTTTTCACGGTAATGCGGGCAACATCTCCCATCGCGGCGTCTCCGTGGAGATCTTTCACCGGCTTGGCCTGAATGTCTTTATCTTCGACTACCAGGGTTACGGTATGAGCCAGGGCAAGCCTGATGAGAATGGACTTTATACAGACGCCAGGGCAGCCTGGCGCTATCTGACCAATGAGCGAGGGTTCGATCAGGAAGATATCATCCTGTTCGGTCGTTCGCTTGGGGGTGCCGTGGCGGCAGAACTGGCTGTGGAGATTCAGCCGGGAGGGCTAATTCTCGAGTCAACATTCAGCTCCGCAAGGGATGTGGCCAATGCAGTTTTTCCTATTCTTTCCCGCTTGATTTTTCTGCGTTACGATTTCAATACCGAGGCCCATGTCGGGCGGGTGGCGTGTCCGGTGCTGGTGCTGCACAGTCCCGACGATGAGATCATTCCGTTCCGTCTTGGAGAGAAGGTATTTCAGGCGGCCAATGAGCCAAAATCCTTCGTGAAGATGAGGGGCGACCACAATAGCGGGTTTCTTATGAGCCAGCCGGACTACGAACGGGCGCTTGGCGCGTTTGTCTCTCCTGCGAATAGAGGAAGGTAATCAAATCCTCAATCTGCCGGAAAACGAAGCCTCCCTTTAGAGACCCCCGGCTACCAGATTATGTCTCCCTGCGCATAGGTTTCAAGCACCCTTTCTGGGAAGTCTATAAATACACCATCAACGCCGAGTTTATGCATTTTATCTATGTCCTCTGGGTGGTTTACGGTATAAACATAGACCTGCAAGCCTCTGGTATGCGCATCATCAACAAACCGCTGATCTACACAATCCAAGGATGGGTGCACCGAAAAAGCGCCGAGGTCTTCAGCAAATTTCGCATCATCAACAAGAAGCCCTTTTATCAGAGCTCCAAGTTTTATATCTTGGCTTAATCGTTTCATTTCTAATAACTCCCGATGATTAAACGAAGACACTAATATCGCTTCTTTATCCCATCCTCTCTTGATGAGATTTGATATCAACTCAGAAACAGGAGCAGCGGTATTTGGCCCCCTAAGTTCAATATTGAGACAGGCTTGGGAATCAATCACCTCACAGACCTCCTCAAGAGTCGGAATGCGCTGACCATCGCCGGCATCTAGCGATCGTAAATACTCAAAAGACTGCTCGCTCAAATAACCAACTCCGTTGGTTTTTCTCTCAAGCCGTTTATTGTTAAAAACGACAAGTTGTCCATCCACGT
>CBDVCD010000127.1:0-9237 GCA_965372385.1 uncultured Gammaproteobacteria bacterium
GCCTCACCATTTCAAGGGCACCCATATGTCCCGATTCGTCGAGATTCTCAATGGGCAAGAGACTGAGGTGACCGTCACTTCGTTTAAAGACATGCTGGTTGAAATGACCGATCGACTGGAGGCGGAATCCGGCCACGTCGAGATGAGTTTCCCCTTCTTCATCAATAAAACCGCGCCGGTTTCCGGGGTGAAGAGCCTGCTGGACTACAGTGTCACCCTGATTGGCGAAATCCATGATGGCAAATCCTCCATCGATATCAAGGTGGTGGTGCCGGTCACCAGCCTCTGCCCCTGCTCCAAGAAGATCTCCGAGCGCGGCGCCCATAACCAACGCTCCCATGTCACCGTGCAGGCCCGCACCAATGGATTTATCTGGATCGAGGAGATCATCGACCTGGTGGAAAAGGAGGCCTCCTGCGAACTCTACGGACTGCTCAAGCGTCCGGATGAGAAATACGTGACCGAACGGGCCTACGACAACCCGAAATTCGTGGAAGACATGGTGCGGGATGTGGCGGTACGCCTGAACAATGAGGAGCGTGTCAGCGCCTATATCGTGGAATCAGAGAATTTCGAATCGATCCACAACCACTCGGCCTATGCGCTGATCGAGCGGGACAAGGCTATCGACCCGGTAAACTGAGCAGCCAAGCCGCCCGCTTATCTCGGGTTAAAACTTCTTCTCCAGCAGCAGTAGCGGGCCCTGATTCTCCATGTTCACTCGATTCAGAAAACTCATGCCCAGCAGCGCCTTCCCCGTGCTGTCCGCTTCGATGACGAATCCCCGCACTTGGGTCAGGATGATGTCACCCACCTGGACCCGCTCCAGCGTTATCTCATAGGCGGGTGCCCTGCCGTTGGCGGTATTCACTGCGATCCGCCTGCCCTCGAGCTTATAGGGAATACCCAGACGCAGGGCTTCGCTGGCATGCAATGCCACCGCGGATGCCCCCGTATCCACCAGAAAATCCACCGTACGACCATTGATGCTGCCCACCGTGGTGTAAGCCCCTGCCCCGTTGCGCCAGATCTTGGCGGTCAGCTTTTCAGGTTTACTGAAGCTGGTGTTTATATGATTGCCCAGCAGATAAGAACGGCGCTCGCCCTCCAGCTCGATCACCGCTTCCCGGCTATTGGCCGAGATCAGCACAGCCCCTTCCGGTGAGGGCTTATTTAGCTTGAGCAGACGACGAACCCCATCGATCTTCACCATCGTCTTGTCGGTAAACAGGGCCTCGATGGAGATCCGCTCCACGGCCATAGCTGGCGGCGTAAAAATCAGCAGTATGAAAATCAGTCTTTTATACATTCAAACCACCAGCCAAGGCTCAATCAGCAATATCACCAACAGTGCGTAGATACCGGCCAGCAGGTCATCCAGCATGATGCCAAATCCACCCTCTACCTGCCGATCTATCGTGCGTATCGGCCAGGGTTTGAGAATATCGAAGAGGCGGAACAGCAGGAAACCGATCAAGATCCATAACCACCCCGCCGGGGCGAAGGTCATGGTGACCAGATAGCCGACGATCTCGTCCCAGACTATACCGCCATGGTCATGCACCCCAAGATCACGGGAGGTCCGCTCACAGAGCCAGACACCGGCGATAAATGCAACCAGCAGGGTGCTCAGATAGGAGATCAGCGGCAGTGGCGCCAGCAGCAGATAGAGGGGTATGGCCACCAGGGTACCAAAGGTGCCCGGTGCAAACGGCAGGGTCCCGGCACCAAAGCCAAAGGCCAGCAGATGGGCCGGATGGCGCAGATCGAGGCCGGGAATGGAGGGTCTGTCAGTCATCGGAGGAGAAATGATCGTAGCCGTTTCCAGCGTGTTCCCAGAGGGTAGCATCTTCGCGTAGACAGCGCAGGCCCGGCTTTGCCTCGATCACACCGATCCGGGTCATCGGCAGGGCTAATCGATCACTGATCCTCTCTATCTCAGCCTCCTCCTCTGGAGGCAGGGTAAAGCAGAGCTCATAGTCATCCCCCGAGGCAAGTGGCAAAGACCAATCCCTCTCCTCATGCAAGGCCGTCTTGACCTCGTCTGACAGCGGTATCCGGGAAAGGAGGATCTCAGCCCCCACTCCGCTGAGCTCCAGGATATGTCCCAGATCCGCCAGCAGGCCATCGGAGATATCGATCGCGGCCGTAGCGATTCCCCGCAGCGCCAGGCCCGCCGCGAGCCTTGGTTCCGGTCGCTCCAGACGCTGTTGCAAACCCGAGCCAACCGCTTCCCAGGGTGATCCCTGCCGGCGTTTGCGCAGGGCCAGTCCGGCATCGCCCAGGCTGCCTGTCACAAAGATCAGATCCCCCACCCGGGCACCAGCTCTGCGCATGCCCTGCCCTGGCGGTAGCAGACCATGGGCCTGGACAGTGATCGCAAGAGGTCCACGGGTGGTGTCCCCCCCCACCAGTTGCACGGCATGCCGTTGCGCCAGGGCGGCAAAGCCCCGGCTGAAGCCGGCCAGCCAGGCCTCATCCGGTCCCGGCAGGGTCAACGCCAGAGTCACCCAGGCCGGCTCGGCGCCCATGGCGGCGAGATCGCTGAGATTGACCGCCAGGGCCTTATGGCCCAATGCCTCCGGATCTACATCGGGAAAGAAGTGGATACCCGCCACCAGGGTGTCCATGGTGACCGCGAGTTGCATGCCATTGGGTACCTGCAGCAAGGCACAATCATCCTCAATGCCCAACAGGACGTCGTCTCGCGGCAGGGTAATCGCGGAGAAGTAACGCTTGATCAGCTCAAATTCACTTAAGGCCACAAATTATGCCTCAGGAGGAGAGGCCCTCACCGGGGCAACCCTTATGCTCACCTTAGGGCTGCGAAAAAAATGATTTGCCCGAAGAGGGGCGTGAGATAGGACAAATCTTTTGGTGATTAGATACAAAGCTCAGCAGACAGCAATGCCTGATTCCTTCCCCCTGGAGGGGGAAGGTTAGGATGGGGGTGGAAATGCGGTTGCTGAGCTTTGCATCTAATCACCAATCTTTTTTTCCGTGGCCCTTAAGTTAGTGCTGCTTTTCCGCGACCCTTAGTGACGGGATTTGCTCTTGGCCCTGGCCTTGACCTCAGCCTCGCGGACCTTCTTCGCAACCTGGTCGAGCACCCCATTGACGAACCGGTGACCCTGCTCGGCGCCGAATACTTTCGCCAGCTCCACCGCCTCGTTGATCACTACCCGGTAGGGCACCTCCAGGTGGAAGGACAACTCATAGGCACCGATACGCAGCACCGCCCGTTCCACCGGATCGACACTCTCGATGGCCCGGTCCAGGGCTGGTTTCAACATCGCGTCCAACTCCGAGAGGTGGTTGGGCACGCCATGCAGCAGATCCTTAAAGTAGGGAACCTCGAAGCTCTGGATATCCTGCTCTTCCAGAAACTGGTTGAAGATGTCATTGAGGTCCTGTCCCGCCATCTGCCATTGGTAGAGGGCCTGTACCGCATGGCGTCGAGACTGGCTGCGCTTCTTCTGGTTCATCAGCCAATCCGACGCAACAGATTGACCATCTCGATCGCGGACAGGGTGGCCTCGGCCCCCTTGTTGCCGGCCTTGGTGCCGGCGCGTTCGATGGCCTGCTCGATAGTGTCCACCGTCAACACACCAAAAGCGATCGGCACGCCATGTTTAAGACTGACCTGGGACATGCCCTTGACGCACTCACCCGCGACATAATCGAAGTGCGGGGTACCACCTCGAATGACCGCCCCCAAGGCGATGATGGCGTCATACTCTCCTTTTGCGGCAATCTTCTCCAATGCCACCGGCATCTCGAAGGCACCCGGCAGGCGTACCAGGGTAATGTCCTTCTCCTCGGCCCCATGCCGTTTCAGGGTATCTATCGCCCCATCCACCAGGCTCTCGACAATAAAACTGTTGAAACGCGCCGCCACCAGGCAAAAACGCGCATTTTCGACGATCAATCCGCCTTCAATGGTTTCGATGGTCATGCTTGTCACCCTGCAAATAAAACCTGTGAAATGTTAACCGATTTCTGTGTTCCATCAATACAACCTTGACGGAGCACTAGATGCAACCCACGTATTCGATCACTTCCATACCGAAGCCGGATAGTCCATGAATGCTCTTCGGCGCACTCAGCACGCGCATCTTGCGCACGCCCAGATTGGAGAGGATCTGGGCGCCGACACCATAGGTCCTCAGCTCCTTACTGTTGTCTTGCTTGAGGAAGGCCTCATCGGTCGGGGCTTGTACCTGCATACCCATCATACGCTGGACGATCTCTCGCGGGGTATCGTGATTGCGTAGCACCACGATGACGCCTTCCCCGGCCTCATCGATCTGCCGCATGGCATTTCGCAGCGGCCAGCCACACTCACCACCCTCGGCGGCAAACAGGTCACAGAGACTGTTTTGCATATGTACCCTGACCAGGGTCGGATTGTCTGGAGACGGATGCCCCATAACCAGTGCCAAATGGAGTTCGTTGTAGACTATATCCTGGAAGGCAACCAGTCTGAACTCGCCATATTCGGTTGGCAAATGACACTCGCTGACCCGCTCTACAGTTTGCTCGTTACGCACCCGGTAATGGATCAGATCGGCGATGGTGCCAATCTTCAGGTCATGCGCCTCGGCAAATCTCTCCAGGTCCGGCCGTCGCGCCATGGAGCCGTCCTCGTTGAGGATCTCGACAATCACGGAGGCAGGGGACATGCCCGCAAGCCGCGCCAGATCACAACCGGCTTCAGTATGACCTGCCCTGACCAACACACCACCTGGCTGAGCCATGAGCGGAAAGATATGGCCGGGTTGAACCAGATCCTGCGGTTGGGCATCGGCCGCCACGGCGGCCAGCACCGTCGTCGCACGGTCCGCCGCTGAGATACCGGTGGTTACCCCGCTGGCCGCCTCGATAGAGACGGTGAAGTTGGTGGATGTCAGCTTATCGTCGGTGGGCACCATCAGGGGCAAGCGGAGCTGGCTGCAGTGTTCCCTGGTCAGGGTCAGGCAGATCAGACCGCGCCCATAGCGGGCCATGAAATTGATGGCATCCGGGGTGACGCTCTCAGCCGCCATGATGAGATCGCCCTCGTTCTCCCGGTCCTCGTCATCCATGATGATGACCATCTTTCCCTGCTTCAGGTCTGCGATGATTTCTTCGGTGCTATTCAGGGCCATATCCGCTACTGGTTGATAATAAAGCGAACCGATAATTCTATCAGAGGCCCAGCTCCATAACACCCTGAATTCTCGCGGTCATTTCACCTAGGAAACGACTGAGAACCCGAAGTCAAGAATCTCATCGCCGGCAGACCAACCTGCGTTTGCGGCTCCAGACACCAACCTGTGCCAAACCGGGATCTCGCCGGATTTCCTGATGCCGCTGGTTGACTGAGTTCGGTCAGGGAAAGTCATTCAGATAACAAATAGTGAACGACTTGTAAGCGCCTATTCCGGACATCGATGGAATTTTCACGATAGGCCGGAATCGACCCACAGCTGCCAATTGGAGAAAAAGCCTGAACGACTGTAGCTGCGACGTAGCAGACTATTCATGAATTGAAATCAAATTTCAAAGTTCACAAAAAGCGGCCATTCTCAGATGCCAGTTAATATGAGGGACCAGCACTGCCTTCCATGCCTGAGATCCAAAGGTTTGGTGCTTCCTCAGGTCATTGGAGCAGGTTCTATCGATATTGAAACTATAAATGAATAATCCTTTGGTTATTCCACGAAGTACGTAAAAGTTTCTATTCTCATTTTCACCTTAACCTCAGTTCCTTTGGTATGCAGAAGCTCATTCACTTTTTGTGCCTCGGCATCAGTTAGATCCACAGAGGCTCGGGCTACATTCAAAACTTGAAATGCACCTGTGATCTTGAAGCTCGTCGTACTACCATCGGGAGAAATGAAGTTTATGTTATTCATAACGGCACCAACGGTCCGGTTCACAGGTGCCCAGACTTTAATCTTTAACTGATTGTCAACAACATCAAGTTGAGCTGTCTTCGCTCTAGTTACGGCATTCTTTGACCTGAGTTCTACAGCACCTGCATCTGCAACCGCTAAACTGATAATCATCAACACGCTAAAAAATGCATGTGACAGGGTTGCTCTTTTCATTTTTGTATTTCCATAGACAATATCCGCATCATTCTACACCGATCATGTCTGAGTTAGTAGCGGGAGGCACATGATTTTCCACAAAGCCTCCCGCCCTATATCCCTAATCAGTTAAAGTAACCACGACCTTGTCCAATTCACCGGTAAACGGGAAAGGGTCTGTGTAAAGTTTTGATACCTGCGTGCCTGTATCTCGACCCACGTCGAAGGTCTCGGCCAGGGAGTAAGTGGCGATATGCATCTTTGGCATGTCGGACTCGTCCACTTTCTTGCCATTAACATACAACTCACCGATACCTGCGAACTGCCCGGTCTTGATGAAGTTAAGCTTTAACTCGGTCATGCCTTTGGGCAGGGTTGGGGACTCCAGTGTGTAATAGACACCGTCCAGGAAGTTATAGTCGTAGAAGAGCTTACCGTCCTTGATGAACAGGGTATAGCCACCTGTCATGCCACCCACCGACACAATGACACCTTCCTCGTCGCCCTTGAGATCTATATTGGTGACAATGGTGTGTGAGCGGTTCTTGACCGGGGCTGATACTTTTTCCGCTATGCGCACCGCACCGGGAGCGTAGTACACATATTCCTTCTTGTCGCCGAACAGACGTTTTTCCTGCGCGGCCAGGCGCTTTATCATGTCATCGTGGAGCGGGTAGACGTTGTACTTCCAAGCCTCCTCATCAAACATCTTCTGTAATTCGGCTAGCTTCTCGGGATGCTTCTTGGCCAGGTCAGTACTCTCGGAAAAGTCCTCAGCTACGTTATATAGCTCCCATTCATCTTTATCGAATGGCAATACCGCATTGAGTTCCCACGGCATACGCTTACCATGCAGGGTAACCGCCTTCCAGCCATCGGCCCAGATTGCCCGGTTGCCGAACATCTCGTAGTATTGGCGCTGTTTTTTGTTGGCTGCCTTGGCATCGTCAAATGCATATCGCATCGATACACCATCCAAGGGTTGTTGTTTTACACCATGATAGATTTCAGGCATTTCCACGCCAGCCGCATCAAGAATGGTTGGGGCAATATCTGCAATGTGGTGGTACTGGCTACGGATCTCACCCTTAGCCTTGATGCCCTTAGGCCAGTGAGCTACCAGAAAGTCCTGCTGACCACCGCGGTGCGAGCTTTGCTTGAAGTAGCGGAAAGGCGTGTTACCCGCCATAGCCCAGCCGGCATGGTAGTGAACATAGGTGTTTGCGCGACCCCAGTCATCGTAATGCCTCATATTGGCATCAAACGGAGTTTGTAGGCCGTTGAGAACATAGGTTTCGTTGAAGGTTCCAGCTAAGCCGCCTTCACCACTGGCTCCATTGTCTGAAGTAACAAAAATCAACGTATTGTCCAGCTCACCGATTCGCTCCAATTCCTTGATTACACGACCTATTTGATGGTCGACATACTCCATCTGGGCTGCAAAAGCCTCCATCTGCCGCGCATAGAGTTTTTTCTCATCAGCGTTGAGGGAATCCCAGGCAGGGATATCATCGATTCGATCGGTCATTTTCGTATCAGCAGGAATAATGCCGAGCTTCTTCTGGTTTTCCAGGATCATTTCGCGGGCCTTGTCCCAGCCCATATCAAATTTGCCCCGGTATTTCTCTAAATAATCATCGGGTGCGTGATGAGGCGAATGCATGGAACCTGAAGCCCACAGCATCATGAAGGGTATATCGGGTTTGATCGACTTATGCCCGGTAATCCAGTTAATAGCCCGATCTGCCAGGTCTTTGTCCAGGTGCTCACTCTTATGGTATGACTCCGGAGTATGGTCGTTCCACATAACGGGGACGAACTGATGAACATCCGCCGCCATAAAGGTGTAAGCATGATCAAAACCTTCACCACTGGGCCAACGGTCAAAAGGCCCTACCTGAGATATTTCATACAGCGGAGTGTGGTCCCACTTACCCAAGGCATAGTTCACATAGCCGACATTTTGCAGGTAGTTAGCTACCGATTTGGCTGATTCAGGCATGATAGCGCTGTAGCCAGGGAAGCCCATAGCCGTAAGTGCATGACTACCTAATCCTATAGAGTGCGGATTGCGTCCGGCCATCAAAGACGCTCGTGAGGGTGAACACAGTGCAGTGGTATGGAAGTTGTTGAAACGCAATCCTTCATGGGCCAGGCTATCAATGTTGGGCGTTGTGGTGAGGCCACCGAAGCTGCCTACCTGGGCAAAACCTACATCATCTAGCAGGAAGATGATGACATTGGGTGCGCCTTTCGGCGGTTGCACTGGATCAGGCCACCATTCCTTGCTTTCAGCATAGGACTTGGCCATCTTGCCTTTAAACTCGGGGGCACCCTGGGTTGAATCAGCAACAAAGGTGATCACATGAAAGTACAAAAAAATACGGTTGTTGCCATCCTGGCGGCGCTGTTGCCAATTGTGGCAGCCCAAGCAGAGGGATAAGAGCAGCCAGGCAGAAACAGTTGGATCAGACGTGTGAAGCAGCCAGAGAGCGGAAACTGGCGCCTGAAAGAGCGCAGTATATTGAAGAGTGCGCAGCTAAACAGAGAAGAGACAAGGCCTATTGTGAGCGTTTTTATAGAGATTATGGAGCGCGTACGAAAGACAGAGCACCACTGTACTATGATCTCCCGGAATGTGTGGAAGCATTTGAATACAAAAAAAGTTACCGTAAAGTAAGATAGGATCTGCCTGGCTAGTTAGTGCCTGAACGGAATCCAAAATACCCAATAAATACAAAGCACTATAATCAGTAATCAAAAATGAAGAATTCTGTGGTGAGGTAAATAGTAAACGCACGAAAACCCCATCGTATTGAAAACTATGAGATAATTTCTTTTCAATAAGTTTAAGAATCGTTTTTTTGAGAAATCTTCGTCATGCGCCACGCTCTCCCACCGCAACTTCAACTCGGCGAACTCAACGTATCTGCCATTAAGTTCGACGCCTATTCCCGAGACGATATTCCCCAACTCCTGCGCGGATTGCAGCACCTATACGACGACAAAGAGGCGCGTGATGTGGTGTTGAATCTGTTGCGTGAAAACCTGGTGGAGAAGGTCGACCCGGATACTGGGCGCCCCGGTATGAGCTTGTGGGCGATACTCGTACTGGGCGTTGTGCGCTTGGGATTGAACTGTGACTATGATCGGGTGATGGAAC
>CBDVCD010000128.1:0-9233 GCA_965372385.1 uncultured Gammaproteobacteria bacterium
AGGAACAATCATTGCCGCCATCCATGGCGGTCGGCAAGGGTTGCCGACCTACGGCGTTGGTTTTTTTCGTTGACTCATTTCGAGCTGAAGGATGGGGCTAATCACCAAAGTACTTCACCGCTGCCCGCACATCATCTCCAAACGATCCAGCTCCTGCTCGGTAAACCCCGCCTCGAGCCTGGCCTGCCGGTGCAGTGGGCAGCGAATCTCACCATTCAGGAAATTATTCAACAGATCGAAATAGGTCATCTCCGGCTCCAGCCCACGCTCTGCGCAGAGATAGTTGAACCAGCGGGTGCCGAACTCCACATGTCCCACCTCCTCATCCAGGATTATCCGCAGCACCGCCGCGGTCTTCGTATCACCGACTTGGCGAAACCGCCGCATGATTCCGGGCGTGACATCCAGACCCCGCGCTTCCAGCATGCGAGGTACCAGGGCCATGCGTACCAGGGGATCATGCGCGGTACGCACCGCCATCTCCCAGAGGCCGTTATGGGCGGGGAAATCCCCATAATCGCCCCCACCATCCCATAAACGCTCCCGTAACAGGCGAAAGTGCTGGACCTCCTCCTCCGCCACCTGAATCCAATCGCTGTAGTATTGGTCCGGCAGGTCCGCAAATCGTTGCACCGCATCCCAGGCCAGGTTGATGGCGTTGAACTCAATGTGTGCAATGGCGTGGATCAATGCCAACCGGCCTTGCTCGTTTCCGAGGGTCCTTCTTGGCAGCTGATTGGGATGCACCAGTTCAGGCTTCACTGGATGACCCGCTGCAATGATCCGGTCCGCCGGTGTCCAACCGGTGAGTTTCAACTGGCCATCCCGCCAGGCCGCCGCCACCTCCCCTGTTCGCCGCAGTTTCTCATCCACCTGATCGATCAGCAGGCACTCCCGTGCGGCGAGGTAGAGGCTCACAGTCTCAGCCCGATCATCAGGTCCATCACATTCGTCCCGGTTGGACCCGTTGTGATCAGGTCGCCAGTTGCCTCCAGCAGACTGCCCGCATCGGCCCTTCTGAGATTCTGAGCGACATCCATCCCCTCGGTTTCGGCTCGGTGGATGGTGGTACCATCCACCAGGGCGCCGGCATCCTCGGTCGGCCCATCGGTACCATCGGTACCGGCGGCCAATAGCCAGACACCCGCGCTTCCCGCCAACCCCTGGGCGGCCGCCAGGGCCAGCTGCTGATTGCGGCCTCCGCGACCCGGGGTCTCTGGCAGCCTGACGGTGGTTTCACCGCCCCAGATGGTCACCCCAGGCCCTCCCCGCAATAGCTCCGCGGCCAGACGCCAGCCCTCTTCCGCCGCATCTCCGGCAATAAAGTCAGCTATCACCCGCACTGGGAAGCCCATGGCGGATGCCCGCTCAGCCGCCGCCTGTTTGGCCAGCCCCAGGTTGGCCACCAGTTCAATCTCAGGCCCCTGCTGGGGCATGTCAGCCCGTTGATCCAGGCCTCTTTGCAGGGGACCCTCCAGCCACTCGGGCAGGCTCAATTGCTGTAAGCCAGCTTGCAACCCCGGGGCCGGGACCAGCAGACCAGAACCGATGGTTGCCGGATCGTCTCCCGGTACGTCCGAGATCGCCAGGGCACGGATTTGGCGACCGGCCACCCACTGCAGCAGACCGCCCCCCTTGATGCGAGACAACCCCTTGCGCACCAGATTCATCTGGTCGATCGCAAGACCGCTGCCCAGCAGCCAATCATTCGCACGCACCAGAAACCCTTCGTCAACCCCATCTACCGGGCACTCCACCAGACTGGATGCACCACCTGAGATCAGAAATAACAAGGGTGTTGGGTCGTCCTCGGAGAGAAATTCAAGCAGTCGATTACCCGCCGACAGACTGCCGCTATCGGGCAGTGGGTGCCCTCCTTCGATGGCCTCCCAGCCACGCTCAGCACAACGGGACAGGTCGAGATGCCCCGGTTTAGCGATGATCAGTCCTTGAGTGATCTGCCGGTTCAGTCGGTCCCAGGCGCCCTCGGCCATGGACTGGGCCGCCTTGCCGACCGCCACCATTCTCACCGCCCCTTCCAACGGGGTCCGTGTGAGCCGCTCAGCCACCACAACCCGGCCGTTCACCGCGTGCAGGGCAGCCTGATAGATCTCCAGCAGTGAATCTCTCTTCGAACCATGCATGCTCATTATCCGCTATACAAGCAACAGAATTTTGCTGGATTCAACCTCGTCCAAATATAAGGGCCACGGAAAAAAAGATTTGTCCTATCTCACGCCCCTCTTCGGGCAATCTTTGGACGATTTTCAATCGCAAATTCCTCAAATTAGCCCAGCTAGTCTTGCGGATTTACTCAATCAAATCGCCCAAATCTCACCCAAATATGAACGTGATCTTCGGACAAATCATTTTTCCGCAGCCCTAAAACAGCACATTGGCAACAGGGGCTGGCAGGTGTGTTTTTTGCACTGTATCACAACAGTAAAGCATGCGGGATGTTCCCTTTTCGCTTCTCTCATCGGAACAATATTTAAGTTGGTGGAGCACAAGCCAGCTGGGTTAGAATGGTCTGGATTATTTGTCCTGTCGGAGACCGAGCTTTGGGAAGCATACAGATACGTCAAAATTTCAGCCGCAATATCCTCATCCGGATGGTTCTACTCTTCGTTGTCACCGCGGGGTTGATGACCTGGAAATATGAGTTCATCAATCAGGTCTACTTCCGTGACCAGCTTACCAGTACAGGCCTCATCATCAATGGCGCCATTGTCGGCCTGTTCAGTATTGGCATCCTGCGCATGATCACCATCTTCGTCCACTACATACGGGAAGAGAATGCGTTGATGCGTTTCCTGCGCAACCTGCGTGAAGGCCAGACCGATCCACTGCGGCTGATTCCGAAAAAATCCATCATCTCCATGCGCTTCCGTACCATGCAGGGGCTCTATAAGGCCAACTGCCCGATCAACCATGGCTCCCTGGCGTCAACCCTGCTGGCCAACGAGAGCACCCGCAACAGCCTGCCCAGATTCATCAACAACATCCTGATCCTGACGGGTGTCTTCGGCACCATCGTCTCACTCTCCATTGCTCTGATCGGTGCTTCCGACCTGCTGGAAAATACGGTGAATATGGGCGGCATGGGTATGGTGGTGCATGGCATGTCAACCGCCCTCTCCACCACCATCACAGCGATTATCTGCTTTATCTTTTTTGGTTACTTCCACCTCAAGCTGACTGATGTGCAGACCAATCTGGTCAGTGCGGTGGAACAGGTTACCGTCAACGAACTGATACCCCGCTTCCAGCTACAGACTGACAGTGCCCTGTATGAATTCACCGGGCTGATACGCTCACTGCAGGAACTGGTCAATCAGATGTTTCATGCGCAAAAGACCCTGGAGGGAGTGGAGCAAAATATTCTCACCACCCTGCAGAGTTATGAGATCAAGACAGGAACAATAACGACGGACATGGCTGAGATCCAACACATCCTGAAAAGCGGCTTCCGCCTGCATGAGGATGACTAACAGGTGGACGACAGTTTCATAGACCTGCGTCTCAACCGTCACTCCGCGCAGTCAGAGGAGAGCTTCTGGCCCTCCTTCACCGACATCATGACCGTGATCGTGATGATCTTCATGCTCGCCATGGTGATCCTGCTGATCCGCAACATGGAACTGCTCAACCAACTGCGCGCCACCATGGCGGCGGAACAGCAGGCGGTTGAACTGGCCCGCACCACCGGCGTGGAAAACGAGACGCTGGAGGAGAGGCTGATTGCCAGAGAACACGAACTCTCCATGCTGCGTTTGCAGCTGATGCGTATGGAGGAGGAGTCCGAGCAGCAGGAGGCGGCCATTACCAGTCAGCGACATCAGATTGGCTCCCTGTCGCGGGAGCGGGATAACCTGTCCAATCGGGTAAACCGTCTCTCCATGGAACGGGACGACATGACTCTGCGGGTGGACCAGCTGAGCAGTGATGCCACACGACTGCGGAACCAGGTGATTGAGTCTAACCAGAACATCGAAAGCCTGAATCAGGACCTGAGTCGTCTCAGAGTCCGTCAGGAGATAACCCTCAAGGACCTGGCGACGCTAAACCTCTCCTATCGCTCTCAGAATGAAGCCCTGGAGCGGGCCCAAGCGCGAAATCTGGAAGCGGACCGAACATTGTCTTCCCTGCAGACCGATTATAAAAGCCTCCAGATCAAGTACGACAAACTGATTCGGCCGGCCCGCACGGCCCGTGGCAAGACAGTGGTGGAGGTACGCTATCATAAAATCAAGGGTGACTTCCGTATCGACTACAAAGGCCCGGGCAGCAGCGGTTTCAAGAGCACCACAAGGAAGCAGCTTGACCAGTACCTGAGCCGCCTGAAAAAGCAACATCCCGCTGGCCTCTATGTCAAGGTCATCCTGCCCAAGAACAGTGGTCTCTCCTACAGTGAAGCCTGGTCATTCACCAATCACCTGCACCAGACCTATGATTACTACTATCAGGAGGAGGCCAAACGGGAACGGGTGATATCCGAGTAAGCCAGACGGACAATCCGGACTGAATCAACCGTCGGCTATAATGTCTAATATAGGCAGCAGAAAATGAATCACTCCAGACAGATGACTTATCACACGGCAATTCTCATCCTGGCAGCCCTCGGTATAACACTCAGCGGCTGTTCATCCCCCATCCCTGCCTTGATCAAGCAGGTGCCACCAGGTGATATCCAGGTTGAAGAGGTTCAGCAGCATCCGGACGGGTTTGTCAAATCCAAGGTCCGCTGGGGCGGCAACATCATGCTGGTAGAAAATCTTGCAAATAGAACCCTGATTGAGGTGCTCTCCCGCAAACTCGACTCAAACGGCAAACCCGATGCCAACAGCAGCAGTAAGGGTCGCTTCCGGATCTCTCTGGAAGGTTTTATCGAACCCGAGGAGTTTCCTAAGGACCGCCTGATCACGGTGAACGGAGATGTTGTCGAAGTGATGGATGGGGTGATTGGCGCATATCGCTACCAATACCCGGTGGTGAAGCCCGATAGCTATTACCTCTGGCCAGAAGAGAGAGAGTACAGCTACCATGATCATTATGATCCCTTCTATTACCCCTGGTATCCCTATTGGTACAGGCGATATCCCTACTACTGGTATTGATGGTCATTAGATGAGATTCATATCACTTCTTCTGTTTGGACTGATTCTCTCAGCCTGCAGTAGCTCCCTTGAGCGCCCCGTGAAGGGTGATCGTACGCTTACCCCGAAGGAGGTGGCGCAGGAAAGCAAGCTGGCAAAGGCCGGCGTGGTGGAATGGGGTGGCGTGATCGTGGAGCCTAGGAACCTCGAAACCACTACCGAGTTCCAAATTATCGCTTATCCGTTAATGAAGAGTGGCAGACCCGACCTCGATAAGTCACCCACCGGGCGCTTTATCGCTGTCAGCCCTGGCTATCTGGAGACAGGTGACTATGCGAAGGGTCGGCAGGTTACCTTGAGTGGCCGGATCGCTGAGATCCGCCCGGGCAAGGTAGGGGAGGCCGACTATGAATTCCCGATAATCGAATCGGATGACATTCACCTCTGGCCCATCGAATCAAACACCAGGAGTAAGTCCAGTGTGCGATTTGGCCTAGGCGTGGGCTCAGGCGGACGATCGGGCGGCAGTATCGGTATTGGGCTCGGTTTCTAGTTCTAAATCCTCATAGTAGTCAGGGGCAAATCTTCCCCTTCATGCCGATCTCTTACGGGCCACATTGTCCCGCAGGTAGACCGGTAATGCCGACTCGGCTGATACAGCTTTGCCACGGCCAAAAGCTTCCACACCCAACAGCGCCACATCATAAGCACTACACAACATTTCAGGATCGCTCCCCTTTACAACATTAGCACCCAGTCTGACCAATAGCTGTGCCCCATAAGCGGCCCAACCTGAACCCACGCCATACCAGTCTTGGCCAGCGGGTAGGCCAATATCATCAACCGACAAGACCTGTTCGCTGCCGATCAACTCAACCAAACCCTTCTCATTCACCCGGTAGGCCGCCCAGTAGAGCTGCTGCATTCTGGCATCGTAGGCGGGTAACAGTTTATCCTCGCCCTGCTCTCTATAGGCCCGCTGAGCCAGTGCCGCCAGGGTCGAAATCGGCACTACCGGAACATCCGCGCCGAAGGCCGTACCCTGTACCACACCGGTAGCGATACGTACCCCGGTAAACGAGCCTGGACCCCGGCCGAAGGCCAAGGCATCCAGTTGCCCTGGACTCAGGCCTGCCTCCGCCATCAACTCATCCATCATACCCAGGATCAGCTCACTGTGACCTCGTGGTTTGACCCGATAACGCAGCAGGATCTCGCCATCGAGATAGAGCGCCGCGGAACAGGCCTCTGTGGCGGTTTCGATAGCCAGTAACTTCATAACCAGTGACTTTGATACTGATGGGTGTGGGACTAATTGGTCTGGGAGCTGCAAGAATGCGTCAACATACGCACTGATAGAAAAATATTTCCACGTCCATGTGGGTCAGATGTGCCACCATTTGCGCTCGATGAAAATGATGACAAACAAAGGAAACAGAAAATCAGATCAGTTTCTGTTCATGCAATTCAGATCCTCGAAGGCGACCCTGAGACGTTCAGCCACTGCCTGCTCACTGGCTCGCAGCCATTTGCGGGGATCGTAGTATTTCTTGTTGGGTTTATCGTCCCCTTGCGGATTACCAATCTGACTCTGCAGATAGTCATGATTTTTTTCCACATAGTGTCTGACGCCGTCCCAGGCTGCCCACTGGGTATCGGTATCGATGTTCATCTTGATGACACCATAAGAGATGGCCTCACGGATATCCTCGCGGCTTGATCCTGATCCACCGTGGAAGACAAAATTCACCGGGCGATCGGTGGTGGCAAATTTCTCCTGGATATACTTTTGTGAATTGTCCAGGATCTTCGGTGTCAGATGGACATTGCCTGGCTTATAGACACCATGCACATTGCCGAAGGATGCGGCGACGGTGAATCTGTCACTTATTTTCATCAGTCGTTCGTAGGCCAGGGCAACATCTTCCGGTTGGGTGTAGAGCGAGGCGTTATCGATGTTGGTATTATCCACCCCATCCTCTTCCCCGCCAGTGACACCCAATTCCAGTTCCAAGGTCATACCAATCTTGCTCATTCTCTCCAGGTATTGCTCACACGTGGCGATATTATCCTCAAGCGGTTCCGATGAGAGGTCCAGCATATGGGAACTGAACAGCGGCTTGCCCGTCTGCTCGAAATACTTCTCTCCGGCATCCAGCATGCCATCCACCCAGGGCAACAATTTACGCGCGGCATGGTCCGTATGCAGGATTACCGGCACTCCATAGGCCTCTGCCATGACGTGTACATGCTGCGCACCGGATACCGCACCCAGCACCATCACGTCAGCCGAGGGGCAACCCTGGCCGGCATAGAAGCCGGCGCCACCGCTGGAAAACTGCACCATAATCGGTGAATTAGCAACTGCTGCAGCTTCCAGTACGGCATTGACAGAATTCGTACCAACCACATTGACAGCAGGCAGCGCAAAGCCTTCGTCCTTCGCGATCTGTAACAGTTTTTGTACATCGTCCCCAGTAACCACACCAGGTTTCACAAGATCCAATAGATGGGTCATGAGTATTTTTCCTTATAGAGTTTGCAAATAAAGATTCAGTTTTCCAGAGTTGATCAGGTTTTATACGCTTATGCATCCTGAAGTCAAACAAAACACCTGTCATCAACATTCAATCACATTCACGGCCAGACCACCCCGGGCGGTCTCCTTGTATTTGCTCTGCATATCCGCACCGGTTTCACGCATGGTCTTGATCACCTTGTCCAGCGAGACGAAATGGCGACCATCACCTCGCAGCGCCAGGCGGCTGGCATTGATCGCCTTCACCGCACCCATGGCATTGCGCTCGATGCAGGGTACCTGCACCAGGCCACCGACTGGGTCGCAGGTCAGGCCCAAGTTATGCTCCATGGCGATCTCGGCGGCATTCTCAACCTGCTCCGGGGTGCCACCCAGTACCTCGGTCAGCGCGCCGGCAGCCATGGAGCAGGCGGAACCCACCTCCCCCTGGCAACCCACCTCGGCACCGGAGATCGAGGCATTCTCCTTATAGAGGAGGCCGATCGCCCCTGCGGTCAGCAGAAAACGCACCACACCATCATCGGTGAAGCCTGGGGAGAATTTCCAGTAGTAGTGCAGCACCGCCGGGATGATACCCGCCGCCCCATTGGTCGGTGCGGTCACCACCCGTCCCCCAGCGGCATTCTCCTCATTCACCGCCATGGCGAACAGGTTCACCCAATCCATGGTCCCCAATGGAACCTGATGGAGCTGGGTATCATTCGACAGCTGCCGATAGAGACGCGCCGCCCGACGCTTGACCTGCATACCTCCGGGCAACACCCCTTCGGTATGGCAACCCCGTTCAACACAGGCCTGCATCACCGCCCAGCGCTCTAAAAGCCCGGATCGAATCTCCGACTCGCTACACCAGGCCTGTTCATTCCTTAGCATCAGCTCACTGATCGACATACCATGCTCAGAGCACTGAGCAAGTAACTCAGCTGCCGAAGAAAAAGGGAAAAGCAGTGGTGTTGCATCCTCGACTATTCTGTCCTCCCCAGCCGCCTCCTCAGCCACCACAAACCCTCCACCCACCGAATAATAGGTACGAGACAGCAGAGGTTCGGCATGCGCATCGAATGCCTGGAAGATCATACCATTGGCATGATAAGGCAGGGTCTTGTGACGATGAAAGACCAGATCCCTAGCGGGATCGAATGGCACGCTCTTTGCTGCAGCGATCTTGAGCAGCTGCTGCTGTTGGATTGCCTGGAGACGCGCATCGATCCGGTCGATCTCGACAGTCTCGGGCGATTCCCCCTCCAAACCCAGGAGCACCGCCTTATCGGTCCCATGCCCTCTACCGGTAGCGCCCAGCGAGCCAAACAACTCGACCTGGATACGCGCCAGTCGCTCACAGGACGCCATCTCCATCAGGGCATTAACGAACAGCCGCGCGGCACGCATCGGCCCCACTGTGTGAGAACTGGATGGACCGATGCCGATCTTGAAAAGCTCGAATACACTGATTGCCATGCATGATTACCTGAGGCTCATTCGATGACCATAAAGTCTAAAGCCAAACCACCAGCGACTCATACTCAATAATCATCCGGGATTTGCTTGAACCTAGATTCCTCAGTTGACCGCTCTCTGCTGCACCTATAGCTTTGAAA
>CBDVCD010000129.1:0-9199 GCA_965372385.1 uncultured Gammaproteobacteria bacterium
CTACCGGCCATCACCAAAGCCGAGATTGAACTTGGCATTGCCTTGTTGCCGGACGGAAAACGCAAGGATGCGTTTGCGCGCTTGGCCTGCAACCTGTTCGACGAGTTTCAGGACCGAATTCTCCCCTTTGACGCCGGCGCTGCCACCTACTATGCAAACCTGGTTGCGACCGCCCGCAAGGCTGGCCGCGCCATCTCGGTGGAGGATGCTCAGATCGCAGCCATAACCCAGGCAAACCGTTTGACCCTGGCAACACGCAACACCAAGGATTTCGAGTTCATCCCCGATCTTTTGTTGATCAATCCGTGGAAATGACCGGTTGATGATTCAATCGTAGCGAATGGACAATATAAAAAAGGACTGATTCCGTGCTCCCCTCCCTCATCGTCCGCGAACTCATCGAAAGCATTCATCACTTTCTTAGCACCACCTTTCCCGCAACCAGTCCGGGTTTTTTGCGTGAAGATGGTTCGACAGCCATTGATGAGCTTCTAGCGACACCGGAAGCCATTTTTAAGGGGCCTTATCTCAGCCTGGGTCTTCCCTATCGCACCATGGAAAAAGACCAGGCACTACCCTTCAGTGGGCTTGACCCTGGCTTTGCACCCTATAGTCATCAACTGAAGGCATTCCAACGTCTATGTGGCGCCAACCCACTTCCCACACTGATTGCCACCGGGACCGGTTCCGGCAAAACGGAATGTTTTATGTATCCAATATTGGATCACTGCGCCACTCACCCATCGAGCGGTATCAAAGCGATTGTGATCTATCCCATGAACGCCTTGGCCTCTGACCAGGCACGGCGTTTCGCCAAGGAGATACACAAACGGGTCAATCTTCGCGGAAAGGTTCGTGTTGGGCTTTTCGTTGGAGCCGGCGAAGCATCACCAAACAGAGCGATGACGGATGATTTTGTTATCACCTGCAAAGAGGCCCAGCGTGAAGATCCGCCGGATATTCTGCTGACCAACTACAAGATGTTGGATTACCTTTTGTTGCGCCCCAAAGACCAGCCTCTATGGCGCCACAATGCCCCGGACACACTTAGATACCTGGTGGTCGATGAACTGCATACGTTCGATGGCGCACAGGGTACAGACCTGGCCTGTCTGATTCGCCGATTGCGCGACAGGCTTCAGATTAGCTCTGGGATGGCCTGTGTGGGCACCTCGGCAACCATTGGCGGAGAGCAATCACTCAGCGCCCTGACAAGCTATGCCAGCCAGGTATTCTTCACGACATTTGACAGCCATGCTGTCATTCGAGAAGAGCGTTTGACTGCCGAAGAATTTCTGTCAGGTTCTATTACGGAAACCCGCTGGCCAGAACCCTCAACACTACTGGCCATGCCGTCGAAAAACTACCGTTCACCGGATGACTTTATAGCCGCCCATGCGCAGTTATGGTTCGAGAACCCGCCCCGGGGTCTGGCCAGCCATGACAAACAACAACGAATACGTGCTGTAGTGGATTTGGGTGAGGCGCTGTGTAAACACGAAGCCTTCCATACCTTGCTCAAGAGTTGCAACGGAGTTACCGACCTCCAGCAACTGACCACCAACTGGTCAGCCTCTCTTCGCACATCAGAGGAAGGGGCTGCCGCCATTCTGGACAGCCTCTGTGCCTTGATCTCCACTGCACGTTGCTGTCGATCACCGGAAATGAGAGATCCGGCCAAGGACGGTACCAAACCATTTCTTCAGGTCCGTACACAGCTTTGGCTAAGGGAACTGCGCCGCCTGGTTGCCAGTGTGGAACAAAGGCCCAGGATGGTATTTGCGGATGACCTGCCGCAACTGAGTGAGCCATTACACCTACCTGCCGTGCATTGCCGCGAGTGTTACGCCACTGCCTGGACATCGGTACGTAAACCCAATGAACCCACTCTCGGCAGCGATTTACGGAAAATCTATAACGCCTACTTTAGCCAGTCACCAGACACCTGTGTGCTGTTTCCAGTGGAAAGCACAGAACACCCAGAGGGCAAAGGTCTGGTCAAACAACTCTGCCCCAACTGTGGCTGTCTGAGCAGCGAAGTCGAGGAGGCCTGTCCCGAGTGTGAAGAACAGGAATTGGTTCGTGTTTGGCTTCCCGACATGAACAGGTCAGGCAGTCAGAATGGACAGCAAGTTACCCGCTTTCACAACGATTGCCCTTATTGTGGGGCCCGTGGGGGCCTGTCTGTGATGGGTTCGCGAGCTGCCAGCCTGAGTAGCGTACTCATCAGTAACTTATTCTCCAGTGTCTACAATGATGATCATAAACTCATCGCCTTCTCTGATTCCGTACAGGATGCGGCCCACCGCGCTGGGTTCTTCGGCGCCCGTACTTGGCGGCAGGTCATGCGCCAGGCGATGTTTCAGGCCATTCAGCAACGCCTGAACGGTATGCCCTTGGATCAGGTGGCCCAGCAAGTTGGACAATTCTGGCGTGACCAATTAGGTGACGAGGCCTTTTGCGCCACCTTTCTCGCACCCAATTTGGAATGGCTTCGAGATTGGGAGAGGTTGCGCACTGAAGGAAAATTACCCGAAAAGTCCGACCTCGCGGACTATTGGGTTCAGCGACGATTTACCTGGGAGGTGATCAGCGAATTTGGTCTTGGCAGCCGCATCGGCAGAACACTCGAGCGTACCGGCAGAGCGACTGTCGCCCCTAACCAGGTCGCGCTTCAACAGGTAATCACCCAGGTATTGCCTGAATTGCAGAACCAGATCGGTGATCTAAGAGGAATATCAAAGCAACAGCTTGAAATTTTCCTGCTCGGATTCCTCTGGCGATTACGCACCAGTGGCGCCTTCTACCATGAGTTCCTTAAAGGCTACCTGAACGCCGGTTGTAAGGAGTTTCAGATTACCCGTATGCGCTTTATGCCGGGGTACGGGAAGGCATCACGCCCCCCGGCATTTCTCAGCATGGAGCGTCTTTCGAACAACTTTGAATGCATCAAGAACAAGAGCCCAACCTGGTATGCCCACTGGTTTCACAAGACCCTGGCAGGTGGCGACAACCTCTTCGCCGGCGCTGCCCTGGAACAGGCGTATCGGATTATTCTGGATGCCCTGGTAGAGACGGGACTTGCCAATTATCATGAGGTCCGGGGGCATGATGTCTGGTCACTACGCCCTGATCGCTGGTCCTGCGTAACCCAACTGGCTGAATTGAGCTGCAGTCACTGCAGACAACGAATTCAGGTGCCTATGACTCAGCTAATGCAGTGGCAACAGGTCCCCTGCCAGCGCGCTGGTTGTCCCGGTAACTACGCTATGCCAACAGCGCTCACACTCCCTTCGTCCGGGAATAAAGCACCCATTCGTCTGATAACATCTGAGCACACGGGTTTACTCGATACCGAGCAACGACTGTTTATCGAAAACTCTTTCAAAGCAGGCGATAAGCCATGGGATATCAATCTGCTATCGGCCACACCAACCATGGAGATGGGAATAGATATAGGTGATCTCTCTTCCGTGTTGCTCTGTTCCGTTCCGCCCGCTCAAGCCAACTACCTGCAGCGAATAGGTCGTGCCGGAAGGACTGATGGTAATGCCGTCAACATTACTGTAGCCAACGGTGTGCCGCATGACCTGTTCTTTTATGCGGAGCCGATGGAGATGATGGCCGGTGATATCCAGCCGCCCGGCATCTTTCTGAAGGCCACCGCGGTACTGGAGCGTCAGTTAATCGCCTACTGCTTCGATCAGTGGGGGCAAACCGGTATAAGAGACAACGCCATCCCTGGAAGGCTGAAGGAGGTCTTGGACGGCATTGCCAAGAACGATGGATCAAGATTTCCCCACAACCTGATCAAATACATCCAGAGTGATCGCAATCGCCTGTTCAGGGAATTTCATCGGCTCTTTCCAGAGCTGGATGAGGAGTCTGTCACTCACCTCCAGAACTTTCTGTTTGGTAACGATGACGATACTGCTCCTGACATCACCTTCCGCTTACTCAACCGGCTGCATGTTATGCAAAAACAACGAGTGAGCCTGCAGGAGAAGATCAAAGACCTGAAGACTCAACTCGATAAGCTGAAAAAACAGCCTGAGGATGAGGCTACCAAAGAGACCATCCAGGCGATCGAGGAAGAGCGATATGGACTGATGCGACTGTTGAGCTCCTTCAACGGGAAACAGACCCTGAATTTCTTCACGGATGAAGGACTATTGCCAAACTACGCCTTCCCGGAAGAGGGTGTGACCTTACATTCGGTAATCTATCGAAAAGCAGAAAAGGCGGAAGCTGCTGGTGACGAGGGAGGTGAACCGAAAAAACCCTTTGAGCGCATCACTTATGAGTTTAATCGCCCGGCACAGGCAGCCCTGAGTGAACTTGCCCCAGAAAGTCGCTTTTATGGCGTGAACCGGCGTATCGAGATTGACCAGGTTGACCTGTCTGTCTCCGCGGCAGAAGAGTGGCGTCTATGTAACCGCTGTCATTACGCTGAAAACCTCATTGAGAAAGGCGATAACCACCACAGTTGCCCGCGCTGTGGCAGTGAATTGTGGCAGAACATAAGCCAGAAACAGACGCTACTGAAGCTTAAGCAGGTCTTCGCGAATGCCAGCGACCGGGAAAGCCGAATTGGTGATGACAGTGAACAACGGGAACCACTGTTCTTCAATCGACAACTTTTGGTTGATATCCAACCCAACGCATCCAAGAAGGCCTTCAAACTGGAAGATGAGAGCCTTCCTTTCGGTTTTGAATACCTCAGTACAGCCACATTCCGGGAAGTCAATTTCGGCCAGGTTGGCGATGACGGAGTGGAAATCGAGGTGGCCGGAACCACAACCAACCGACCTGGGTTCAGAATCTGCAAACATTGTGGCAAGGTTAAGAAAAAAGGCCGCCAGCAGCAGAAGAATCACTCCTTCAGCTGCCGACTCAATAAGCCGGGGGTTGAAGAATCTCCCACCGATTATCATCATGCCCTCTATCTGTACCGTGAACTGAAGTCAGAAGCCGTTCGCCTGTTGTTGCCGCTGGCCGAAGTCGCCTCCTCGGACACACGCATGCAAAGCCTGATTGCCGCGTTGCATCTGGGGCTGAAGCGGTTTTTCGGTGGTGATGTCAGTCATTTACAAATCACCAGTTACTCCGAACCGACGAGCGATAACGACCAGCGCCGCTATTATTTGGTCATCCTGGATACCATCCCTGGAGGAACGGGTTATCTCAAGGATCTGCTGCGCACGCCGGAGAATCTGTTGGAGATGCTTCGGTTGGCCTATCAGGTGCTGGTGAGCTGCCGCTGTAACGACGATCCGGACAAAGATGGTTGTTACCGCTGCCTGTATGCCTACCGGGAGAGCCGCAACCTCGAGTCAATATCCCGTGATTCGGCAAAAGAGCTGATTGGGGATATTCTGGAATCATCCAATCAGCTGGTGCCTGTTGATGGTCTGGATAAAATAGAGTTCAATGCCCTACTGGAATACGAGCTGGAACGTCGTTTTATTGAGACCTTGGGTAACGTCAAAGCCGGGGTCAATCTGAGTAGTCAGATCGTTAATGGAAAGCCAGGTTGGATGCTTTCGCTAGCATCCGGTGATGGACAGACCATGAGTTGGCGGATAGAACCTCAGGTTGACCTTGGATCTAGCGAGGGAATTCATCTGAAGACACGGCCTGATTTCATTTTCTGGCCGCTACGAGAACGTAAAGGGCTGAAGCCGGTCGCGGTTTACCTCGATGGCTTCGCATATCACCAGGATAAAACCGTAGATGACACACAAAAGCGATTAGCCATACTGAGATCGGGCCAATTTATTGTCTGGAGCTTGAATTGGTGGGATCTCCCCTCACCTGACGTTGCACTAAATACGGATGTTATTTCCTGGTTGCAACACCCTTTGGAGAGCAAGGCCGCTGACTATTTCAACAAGCTGGCTGAGAAACTGGAGAAATCGCAATTCAACCAGCTCTCCTCACTCGCCCTGGAAGGTCCTTTCAAGTGGTTCCTGCATTATCTTTCTGGAGCTGAGACCGTGGTAGGACGCCTACGATGGCTTGCCCTATCCAGACAGTTTTCATTGCTGGACATACTGACAGCTCGTGACACCCTGCGTAGAAGTAAAATTCAGTCCAGCGCAACTGGCCTATCACCGCAGGCCTGGCAACAACTCCATTTGGAGGGAGAAATTATTGCCGGATTGCGAAACGTCTATGGTGAGCCCGGTGTCCATGCCATTGGGAGTCTCCCCATACATGCACTCAGTTCCGCCAATGAACTGTTTCAGGAAGCATCACTTCTACTATGCCTTGACGATAGCAACACCGCTCATGAGGCATTCAAGGAGTCATGGAGACGCTTTTGGGCTGCTACCAATATTTTCCAGTTTCTTCCTCATTTCTGTGCCGTCACCCTCAAGGGCTTAAACGGTGGAACCTATGATGAGCTCTTACTGAGTAGTCCACAGGCTTCATCAGCGCATGAAACCCACCCTGTTGATGAGGGATGGCAGGAGGCATTGGAGTTGACCGAATACCCTCATGAGGCTGCTTCCCTTGCTGACAGAGGCTGCCCCGCCCCAGAGGTGGGTATAGACTGGAACAACGACAAACAGGAAGTCGTTGCCGAATTCGAGTGGCTATGGAGAAAGGCGAAGATTGCATTCGCTGAGATTGAGCAGACATTGGCTGAACAGCTTGTAGTAGATGGTTGGCGTATTGTTACAAAATTAGATAATTCCAATATCCAATTGCTCACTGATTGGCTATTGGAGTTGACTGAAGGAGCAGAATAATGAGCGCAGTAAAAGTTGCCATTTCTCAGGATTTCATGATGGCTTTTGCCAGGGTGCCTCATAAAGCGCAGAAAAAGGTCATGGAATTTGTGACAAAATTTCGTCATAACCCTCGCTCCCCTGGCATTAATTACGAAAAATTGAATGATGCCAAGGACCCTAAATACCGTTCGGTTCGTATTGACCAGAACTATCGAGGCATTGTTCTTAAGCCAGATCATGGCAATGTGTTTCTTCTTCTTTGGGTAGACAAGCATGACGATGCCTATGATTGGGCACGCAGGCACCGATGCGAAGTTCATCCAGAAACAGGGGTTCTGCAGGTATTCGAAAGTCAGTCCCTGGTTTCTGATGATGCAGTGCCTGCGACATCGGTATTGGAACCTACGGAACCCGTCGTGAAACAAGAGTTGGAGCGCCTTGAGGAACAGCCAACTCCGATATTTTCTCTGTCAGACGATCAGTTTCTCAGTATCGGCGTCCCTTCAGAGTTGCTTCCATTGGTTAAATCCATCCAAACGGAAGCCCATTTGGATGCGGCCGAAAGACATCTTCCAATTAGTGCGTTCGAAGCGCTTTATCTCCATGCTGCGGGAACTCCCTGGGAGGAAATTGCTAAGGACTACGGCACTCCTGGGGCGGATACCATCGACCCAGACGATATTGCTACCGCCCTGAATCACCCTGAATCACAGCGCTTTTTCCATGTCGTTGAGGACGAACTCGAACTTAAGGAGATGCTGGAAGCCCCCCTTGAACATTGGCGAGTCTTTCTGCATCCCTCGCAGCGAAAGCTGGTTAATCGTCACTGGAATGGCCCTGTCAGAGTACTCGGTGGGGCCGGCACAGGAAAGACGGTTGTTGCCATGCACCGAGCCAAGTGGTTGGTCAACAACTTACTCCACAACTCGGATCAGCGAATACTGTTTACGACCTTTACTGCTAATCTTGCTACGGATATCGAAAACAACCTTCGGAAAATCTGTACAACAGATGACCTATCTCATATTGAGGTTAAACATATCGACAGATGGGTAAGCGAATTCTTAAAGAGAAATCGTTATCCTCACCGCATCGTCTATCCAGATCGTGACAAGGACTACGGAAAGATATGGCAACTGGCATTACAGCTCTGCCCAGGAGAGTTGGGATTACCCGATACCTTCTATAAGGAAGAGTGGGAACGAGTCATCCTCCCTCAACGGGTAATGACCAAGGCAGGCTACTTCAAAGCTAGCCGGAAAGGTCGAGGGGTTGCGCTTAGTCGTAAGCAACGGGCTGAGATCTGGACGGTATTTGAGGAGCTGAGGACGCAACTACACCAAAAAGGATTACGTACCTTTGAAGATGCCACCTTGGACGCAGTAGATATCCTAAATAGCAAGAATATTCCACTTCCCTATCGGAGTGTTATCGTCGATGAGACTCAAGACATGGGTCCGGAGGCGTTGACCCTCATCCGCCAACTCGTCACAGAAGCACCAGATGATATCTTCATTGTCGGGGATGGTCACCAGAGGATCTATCGCCGTAAGACCACGATGAGTAGCTGTGGGATTAAAATCGTGGGAAGAAGTCGCAAGCTGCGTATTAACTACCGCACCACAGAGGAAACGCGTCGTTTCGCAATAGCTGTGCTAGAAGATATTCCAATCGATGATCTGGATGGTGGCGAAGACTCCAGCAGTGACTATCGAAGCCTAATGCATGGGGAAAAACCAGAGATACTAGGCTTTGGCAGTGTAAAAGAAGAGGCCGAGGGTATTGTAGAGAAAATCCGTACACTGCAGGATTCCGGTGAAGCCCTACGTGATATTTGTGTCACCGCACGTACCCGCCGGCTACGAGACGAGTTTGCTCAGTATATCAGTAGCGAAGGACTGGAAATCGTCACACTCGAACAACAGAATGATAATCGCTCGATACCTGGCGTACGCCTGGCCACCATGCATCGCGTCAAGGGGCTTGAGTTTCGTTATGTTTTCATTGCTTCAGCAAATGCGGGGGTGATTCCACTAAAAGCAGCCACTTCCAGTACAGATGATCCTGTAGAGGCAAGACAGAGAGATCTGAATGAAAGGGCTTTGTTACATGTATCCGCTACTCGTGCGATAAATAGGCTCTATATTTCATACTCATCAAAGCCGAGTCCATATCTCAAGGTTACGTAGTTGATGGGTATACAAGGTCCGTTAATCTCCCCATCATTACCTTTAAGGGCTGCGGACAATTCATTTTTCCGCAGCCCTAAGATGTCGCCGGAGCAATGCCAATGAGTTATTTTTTCATGGCCGACTCCTCACTGACCACATTTCTGACTTTCCACATGTAGTAGACCACCGGCAGTACGAAGAGCGAGAGTATCGGCGCGGTGATCATGCCGCCGATCATCGGCGCGGCGATTCGGCTCATGACTTCGGAGCCGGTGCCCTCGCTGAGGAAGA
>CBDVCD010000130.1:0-9141 GCA_965372385.1 uncultured Gammaproteobacteria bacterium
TATCTATTTTGCCGGTTTGAGTAACATCTCTCTGGCAAGGGCAGATCAATCGTGAACCTCAGCATCGCCATCATCACCAAGAACGAGGCGGCGCGCATCCGCCCCTGCCTGGAGTCGGTGCGCTGGGCCAATGAGATCGTTGTGTTGGATTCAGGCAGCAACGATGAAACCCTGGAAATCTGCCGAGAATATACTGATAAGGTGTTTGTAAATGACGATTGGCAAGGGTTTGGCGTGCAAAAAAACCGGGTTCTCGATCTCTGCTCGGGTCGGTGGATTCTCTCTTTAGATGCCGATGAGCGGGTAACGTCCGAATTGCGCGGTGAAATTGAACAGATTGTAGCTGCTGAGTCAGCTATTCCTTACCCGATTTATGAGCTACCTCGCCTTTCCAGGTATTGCGGTCGCGAAATGCGTCATGGCGGTTGGTGGCCAGATTATGTTGCAAGACTGTTTTATACGGGATCAGCACGATTCAGTGAGGATCTTGTACACGAGCGGTTGATCTACGACAGCGAGGTAGGGCGTCTGATCGCACCTTTGAAACACCACAGTTTCGATTCCCTTGAACAGGTTTTGGATAAAGTAGACCGCTATTCCAGTGCGGGTGCTCAGCGCCTGTTTGAACAGGGTAAGCGAGGCTCCCTTTCCAAAGCAGTGATACGATCGCTCTGGTCGTTCCTGCGGACTTGGATATTTCGCAGGGGTTTTCTCGATGGAAGGGAAGGGTTTATGTTGGCGGTTTCCAATGCCGAGGGCACCTATTATAAATACCTGAAACTCTATCTGCTCCAGCGAGAAGCCAAGGTGGATAGCAATAGATGACGAGGCAAAGCCTCCCCCGCATCAGCGTGATTCTGGTGACCTATGAGTGGCCAGACGCTTTGGATCGGGTTCTTTTCAGCCTCTCTAAGCAGCTTGTTTTTCCCCATGAGATCATAGTCGCCGACGATGGATCAGGCCCTGAGACCCGAGACTGTGTTGAACACTGGCAAACATTACTCCCTTTTCCACTCCACTATGTCCGGCAGGAGGATCGGGGATTCAGAGCAGCAGAGGCCCGCAACCGTGGGGTGGCTTTATCTTCCGGTGATTACTTGTTGTTTTTGGATGGCGACTGCCTTGTTTTCAAGGATTTCATTGCACGTCATCAGCAATTGGCGGAACCTCATTGGCAGGTAGTGGGAAATCGCGTTCTGCTAAACCCGGACTTCACCCAGCTTGTTTTGACCCAGGCCATCAACCCTTTGGTCTGGGATTGGCGGGCTTTTTTAAAGGCGCGTCGCCAGGGGTGGATGAACCGGTTACTACCCCTGTTGCGGCTTGGCGATGGGCGGTGGCGTAAGCATCGTTCAAAGAAATGGCGTGGCGCGCAGAGCTGCAATTTAGGTATCTGGCGCGATGATTTTTTTGCGGTCAACGGCTTTGATGAAGCCTTTCAGGGATGGGGGCATGAAGATGCAGACTTGGTGGTACGCCTTATCGCCCATGGCTGTTTACGAAAAGATGGCCATTTTGCTCTACCGGTTTTGCATCTTTGGCATAAGGATAATTCAAGAGCATTGAACGCGAAGAATATTCAACGTTTGGAACAAACCTTGGGTGGAGAATTACCCAGCCTGGCTGAAAAGGGCGTAAATCAGCATCTAAAAAAGGTTTGAGCCGTGAATTCACTGCCTCGATTCTCTCCTCTTTCCACTTCATCACTGGTTTCACCACGAAAAGTATTGCTGATCGCCACCAGGCAGATTGGGGATGTGCTGCTGGCAACACCCTTGCTTCGCTCCTTACGCATGGCCTGGCCAGAGGCGCAGATCGATGTATTGGTTTTTCAGCGGATGGGTGGCATGCTGGAGGGCAATCCGGATCTGAATGAGATAATCGAGATTGCCGAAAGACCCAACTGGAAAATGAATTGGCAGCTACTAAAGCGCATTGGGCGGCAATATGATTTGTCCGTATCCACCCTTCCCGGGGATCGTCCCAATATCTATGGGTTTTTGGCCGCATCGCTGAGGGTGAGTCTGATTCCCGATTTAACTGGCCAGGGTCGCTGGAAACGTTGGATCAATGCAGGCTGGGCACTGTTGGATAATGTGCATACCCATACCGTTGAGCAAAATCTGATGTTGGCCAGGGTGCTGCAACTCGAAACCGTACACACCTTAGTGCCTCCCCAAGCTGACGATGCCGAAGAGCAGGTTGTGCGGATGCTTGGATTCAATCCTTCCCAACAGCCCTGTATCGTGTTACACCCTTTTCCCATGTGGCGATACAAACGCTGGAACGAAGCGGGTTGGGAGGCTCTGCTGGAGACCTGTCAGCAGGCAGGGGTGAGAACCGTGTTGACGGGTGGACCGGATGCAGAGGAACGGCAATTTTGTCACGGTCTGGCGAAGAAATTCATTGGGGTGGTGGACAGTTCTGGACGGTTCCGCTTTTCTGAGCTGAGCTGGTTACTGCGCCAGGCCCAAGCCTATGTTGGCCCGGATACCGCGGTGACTCATCTGGCGGCAGCCTGTGGCACCAGGACTCTGGCGCTCTATGGTCCCAGTAACCCCGTCAAGTGGGGGCCTTGGCCGCAGAATTATGCAGACGCCCAACCACCTTTTCAGATGTATTCACCACAACCGCAGAAACGGGGCAATGTCATTCTGCTGCAACCGAATTACGCCAAGGGATGTGTGCCCTGCCGGGAGGAGGGTTGTGAGCGACACAAAGGCAGCTATAGCGCCTGTATGGATCAGCTATCAGCAGAGCGGGTGATTACGGCTCTAAAGCAAATGGCCCCAGATCTGCTCGCTTGAGATGCATATTTTGGACTAACCACTACCATGATAATAGACATCCCAACTTTTTCAGACATCCGTATTTTGGTTGCGGGAGACGTGATGCTCGATCGCTATTGGCATGGCGACACCGGGCGAATTTCCCCAGAGGCACCTGTGCCCGTAGTGCGGGTGGAAGGTGAGGAGCAACGTCCTGGTGGCGCCGCCAACGTAGCCCTGAATATCGCCGCCCTGGGTGGCAAGGTGACACTGGTAGGAGTGGCGGGCGATGATGAGCCCGGCCGTACGCTGGAAAACATTTTGCAGAAAGCTGGGGTGTCCTGCCACATCAGACGCCTGAGCAATGTACCGACCATCACCAAACTTCGTATTATCAGCCGACACCAACAGTTGCTTCGCATTGACTTTGAGGAGGCCATCCCACAGCGTTGCAGCGAGGCCCTGTTGGATGTTTGCCGTACCCAAATCGCCGAGGCAGATTTGTTAGTATTGTCGGATTACAACAAAGGCAGCATCAAGCACTTCAAGGAATTGATCGCCCTCGCCAAAACCCATGACAAGCCTGTATTGATCGACCCCAAAAGCAAGGATTTTGAACACTACCGGGGCGCAACCTTGCTAACCCCCAACATGGCCGAATTTGAAGCCGTTGTCGGTGCCTGCAAGGATCAGGACGAAATAGTCGTCAAAGGCGAGGAGCTGATGCAGGAGTACCATTTGGAGGCCCTGCTAATCACCCGTGGCGAACAGGGCATGACATTGCTTAATAAAGGCTGCAAACCCCACCATATGCCCACCCACGCCCAAGAGGTGTTTGATGTGACCGGGGCGGGGGACACGGTTGTTTCCGTATTCGCCGCCGCTCTAGCGGCCGGACTGATTATGCCGGTAGCGGCGCATCTTTCCAACGTAGCCGCCGGTCTGGTAGTGGGCAAGCTTGGCACGGCGACAATCTCCTTTGACGAACTCAAGGGTGCGTTACTTGAACAGCACGCGGAAAAGCAGGGCGTGGTTACCGAGGGTGAACTGCTCGAATTGCGTCAACGTGCCCATCAACGGAACGAAACGGTTGTCATGACCAACGGTGTTTTTGATATTCTGCATGCTGGACATGTGACTTATCTGGACCAGGCCAGCCGTTTGGGGGACCGGTTAATCGTTGCGATCAACGTAGACGAAACCGTGCGCGCCCTGAAAGGCGAAGACCGACCGGTGAATAGCTTGAAAGACCGCATGACCATGCTGGCGAGTTTATCCTGTGTGGACTGGGTGGTTGCCTTTAGCGAGGAGACGCCGGAACGGTTAATCTGCAACCTGAAGCCGGATTATCTTGTAAAAGGCGGCGACAACGATCCGGCAAAAATTCCCGGCGCAAAATGCGTGCAGGAACAAGGCGGCGAGGTGCTGGTAATGGATTATATTGAGGGGGTTTCCACCACAGGTATCATCAGAAATATTCGCACCCAATAGACGAGGCCACCCATCTAATAGTTACGAAGCTCAGTTCACCCAGGTTGTGCTAACACTTTTTGTAACATAACTACATTGGCGCTTAAATGCGCCGGATTGATAGTGCCCACCACCATGCTGCTGACACATGGCTGGGCAAACACAAACGACATGGCCTGGCGCACGCCTTCCTCGCCTTTGACATGACCACTCATGAGTCCTTTTTTAATCAATACACCTTTATGCTGATCCTGAGCTGCCTGCAATACGGGTAATTCATCGTTGTGTTCCAGATTGTAGGTCACCATCACCACATCACAGGTTTCAACTACCCGCAAACCACCCTCAACGGTTTTACTCGACATACCGACAGCACGAATGAGGCCCTTTTGTTGTAAGCTTCTCAACGTATCCAAGACCGCTTCTTCTTGCAAAATGCGCATATCCTCGCCGTTGGAATGAATCAACACCAGATCCAGATAATCTGTTTGCAGATGGCGCAGGCTGTTTTCAATGCTTTGGCGCGTAGCTTTTTCAGAAAAATCAAAATGGCTTTTGCCCTGTTTAAAAATCTCACCCACTTTGGTGACGATTACCCAATCCTGTCTTGGGCCGGGCAGTAGTTTGCCTAAACGTTCTTCGCTATTACCATAGGCGGGCGCGGTATCGATCAGGTTAATGCCCAAATCGCGGGTCAGTGCCAGCAATTCCCTGACCGCTTTATCCTCGGGTATGGCAAAAGCATGAGGATATTTCACCTGCTGATTCCGTCCCAGTTTTGTTGTACCCAACCCCAAAGGGCTGACCTGAACGTCAGTAGATCCCAATGACCTTAGCTCCATTGAATATCACGCTCCCAGGGTAATGGCGCCATTGTTAACGATTCTTTCAGTTTTAGCGGGTGATATTTTGACCGTCCCAAATCCGCCTGAATCTGCTCCAAAGTAACCTGGGCTGTCTTGGGCGCAAACGCCAGTTTGGTAGGCCAGACAGTGATGACATCTGCAACATTATCTACAAAAAAAGTATTGGGACGCCCGCCGCCATGAGTTTTTGGCTCGGCGCGATCCACGTTCAGCACGGCCCACTCTATCTGGGTAAAATCCATCCAAGGCAGTATGTCCGTCAATTCCGCCTTTGCCTGTTTAATCTGGTTGATGCGATCTCGCCCTACACCTTGTTCCGCTACATCCCCGCCCAGATACCAGACACGCAAATTATCCGCCAGTGGATAGCTTGTGATGGTAGCGCGAGGGTTAGCACCCTTACCTATACAATGGCCGAACAACGGCGGTAAATCCCCCCGCAGCATTGTCATCTGTAGACTACGGCGCTGCATGGCTGGCGAATTTCGCCCACACAGTTGCAATAATCTCTCATTGCCTGCTCCGGCCGAAAAGATTTTTTTACGGCAGTGGACTTTCACAATCCGGCCATCGGATCTGGTCAGAAAAACCGCGCCCTCTGTATCAAACCGCACAACCTCCGCCCCGGCAATTTGCATGCAGCAATCCGCTACACCCTTGGCCAGCGTTTGCGCCAGATCAGCCGTATCCAGCACCGGTTCGTCCAGGCAGTAAAGCTCGCCTTTAAAACGGTTGCTTTGAAATACTCTGGGTCGGCTGTTACCCACCACGGGTGTCACCCGGCTATGCATCACTTTACCCGCGACAAAACTCACAGCCTTGGAAACCAAGCCGCCGGCTGTCCATAGATACTGATAATCTGACAAGATACGCACGCCGGAAAGATCCAGTTCACCCTTGCCTGACAGACAAGCCCGCCAGATACTTGGCATTTCCCGAATAGCCTCGGAGGAACCCGTCAGTTTGCCGGTCAAAGTGTATTTGGTGCCACCGTGAATAATACCCTGAGATGCCAGTGTCTGGACTCCGCCAATCTCTACTGACTCCACCAGCAGACAGGCGTAGCCAGCATCGAGTAACCGCCGCGTGATCCACAATCCGGCAATCCCCGAACCAAACACCAAAACATCAACTTTCAATGAATCAAGCATTTTGATCACATTGAGCAACGAGTCAATTGATATGAGGCAAACACCTTGGGTTAGCAGTATTCCTCAGCTTTGTGAGACAAAATACCGAGTACCCTGTGATCCCTTGGCGAATGCCTTTCCAGCTCAGTCCGTCAGCTGATAGCGGGCGCCACAGTAAGGGCAGGTGACCGTTCCCTGCTTCTCGACGGGCAGATAGACCTTGGGGTGCATCGATGCCAGTGAATCGCCCGGACGCGGGCAGCTCAGGGGCAGGTCATTGCGACTGACCTTGATGATCTCTTGTTCGGGGATTTGGGCGTTGGCTTGGGACATGGACTTCACTCCTTATAACTGCAGTTGATTATACCAGTGCCAGCCACTCCGGGTGAGTCTCCCGGCGGCCATGTACCTGATCGAAATAGAGCTTCTGCAGCCTCTCTGTGATAGGCCCACGGCCACCCTCACCGATGCTCCGGTTATCCACCTCGCGGATCGGGGTGACTTCCGCCGCGGTACCGGTAAAGAAGGCCTCGTCGGCGATATAGACCTCGTCCCGGGTGATACGCTTCTCCACCACCGGGATACCCAGCCCCCCGGCCAGTCCGATCACTGTCTTGCGGGTGATGCCGTCGAGCGCCGAAGTCAGATCCGGCGTGTAGATGATCCCTTCGCGTACAATGAAGATGTTCTCACCCGAGCCCTCCATCACATAACCCTCGGCATCCAGCAGCAGGGCCTCGTCATAGCCGCCGTCCAGCGCCTCTTTCAGGGCCAGCATGGAGTTCATGTAGTTGCCGTTGGCCTTGGCCCGGCACATGGTGATGTTGACATGGTGGCGGGTGAAGGAGGAGACCCGGATACGGATCCCCTTCTCCATATTCTCCGCCCCCAGGTAGGAGCCCCACTCCCAGGCCGCCACCATACAGTGCACCCGCAAGTTGTCCGCGCGCAGGCCCATGCCCTCGGAGCCGTAGAAACACATCGGACGGATATAGGCGGAGTCGAGATTGTTCTCTCGCACCGTGGCCAGCTGGGCCTGATTCAGGGTCTGCCTGTCGTAGGGCATCTGCATACCGAGGATATGGGCAGAACGAAACAATCGGTCGGTGTGCTCCTCCAGACGAAAGATGGCGGTACCCTGTTCCGCGTGATAGGCGCGTACCCCCTCAAACACGCCCATGCCATAGTGCAGGGTGTGGGTCAGCACATGGACCTTCGCCTCGCGCCAGGGCACCATCTCGCCATCCAGCCAGATCACCCCGTCGCGGTCCGCCATTGTCGCCATCATCGGTATGTCTCTCGTATTAAACTATCTGTAACTATTTTTCCATCAGGACAGGGATTGTTAAAACAATCCGTAACTATTCAGCTTCACAACAAGTTCGTCACTGCTTTCAGGTATTTCTTATAGAAGTCGCCGTGAATACGTCCTTGCAGGCTTGACCACAGCATCCATGCTGCGGACACTCTTTTAAGAAACACCTGAAATCAGTATGTTATTACTACTCAGTCATACATGCTGAACTGTTACATCAAGCCTACTGCACCTCTTCATCCATGAAGGTCTGTTGCCAGATCTTCCTCACCAGCGACTGCTCCTCTAGCAGCTGGGCATCGTCGATCGATGCCGGCTGGTCCTGCAGAGCGCTGCGGTGATAGGCCGCCCGCAAGGTCCGGTAGGCATCCATCAGGCGATCCGCCGAGTCACCACTCAACAGGCCAAGTCTGGAGAGGGTCTCCAGCAGCCGAATGTTGTCGGTCCAGCCCAGCAGGTCGGGATGCACACTGGCCCAGCGCAGGACCGCGTATTGAACCATAAATTCGATATCGACGATACCGCCCCGCCCCTGCTTGAGATCGAACTGACCCGATTTGCTCTTATCGAGGTTACCGCGCATCTTCTCGCGCATCTCCAGCACCTCCGCGCGCAGCTTCGCCACCTCGCGGGGCCGGGCGAGAATCTCCCGTCTGACCGCTTCAAATCGGGCATCGACCCGCGCATCGCCAGCCACTACCCGCGCCCGCACCAGGGCCTGATGTTCCCAGGTCCAGGCGCGCTGATTCTGGTAACTCTCAAAGGTCTTCATGGAGCTGACCATCATGCCCGAATTGCCGTTGGGACGCAGTCGCATGTCCACTTCATAGAGAATGCCCGAGGGCGTGCGGGTGGTGAAGAGATGGATCATGCGCCGCGCCATGCGCGCATAGAAGAGATCCACGGCGATCGGCTTCTCACCATCGGTAGTGGCGAATCGATCGTCAATACCGTGCAGGAAGACCAGATCGAGGTCTGACCCATAACCCAGTTCGATCCCACCCAGCTTGCCGTATCCCACGACCGCAAAACCCTTTTCACCCTCTTCAAGGCCAGGTGGGCGGCCATGCCGCTGGACCATCTCGTTCCAGGCCAGACTGACCACCCGGCTGATCGTGGTTTCGGCAATCTCGGTCAGGTAGTCACTCACCACCATTAGGGGGATCCGGTCGGTGATATCCGCCGCCGCCACCCGCAGCCGGTTGCTCTGGGCAAACAGACGCAGCCGCTCCATCTGGTTCTCCAGGTCCCCGTCATCCACGTTACCCAACTGCAGAGAGAGCTCCTCCTCCAGTTCCTGGCGCTTCAGTGGCGAGTAGAGCCGGCGAGGATCGAGCAGCTCATCCAACAGGATCGGATGGCGAGTCAGCAGCTTCGAGATCCAGGGGCTCATGGCACTCAGACGCACCAACTGGGAGAGCGCCAACGGGTTCTCCACCAGCAGTGCAATATAGGCAGTTCGACGGGCGATCGATTCGAGCAGACCCAACACACGCGCCAGGGCCGGACTATCAGTCGCTTCTGCGCGTCCTGCGCGCCTCGCAGGAAGTGCCCTTGGGGTGCTCGCGACACTGGCACCTCCCTGTGCGGCG
>CBDVCD010000131.1:0-9128 GCA_965372385.1 uncultured Gammaproteobacteria bacterium
GGTTATTGAAAAAATCCGGCGCATCCCGCGTGGATGTATGGGCCGTCACCCGCACTCCGAGCAATAGGTAACGATCTTCTCAATGCGTTATCCTCTTTGCTGGCCGCCGGTGTGTGGACAAGTTGCTGCAAATGGGTGTTGGATAGGGTTTTTAGTAGGGACAGCTGGAATCAGCGATCAACAATAGTGAGCGCGTGGAAATTCGATGACAATGTAATACACTAAGCTAAATGTAATATCGGACTACAGAGGTAATACATGCATAGCTCCACCCTTACCAGCAAAGGACAGGTCACGATTCCTGCCGAGGTGCGCAGGCGTCTTGGATTGCATTCGGGCGATCATGTCGGCTTCGTCGTGGACGGAGACGAAGTCCGTTTGGTGCGCAAGGAGAACCGCATTGAGGCCGCCTTCGGCATCTGCAAGACAGAAACCTCCGTCAGCCTCGAGGACATGGAGCAGATCATTAAGCGACGGGCTCATTCATGATCGCTGTCGACACCAACGTGCTGGTTCGGATTCTGGCGGACGATCCAGGCCAGCCCGCTCAAGTCGATGCGGCCCGTGCGTTGGCCAGCAAGGCAAAGCAGGTGTTCGTACCACTCGTCGTGCAGGTGGAGACGGTTTGGGTGCTGGAGAGCGGTTACGGGCTGTCCAAGGAGACCATCGTCCAGGCATTGGAGCACCTCGAGGTCAATCAAGCTTTCGTATTGGAAGACGAAGATCTAAGCCATCATGCACTGGGACTTTTTCGCTCCTCCAATGCCGATTATTCGGACTGCGTGATTCTCTCCAATTGTCGTGCCAGGGATCTGGAGCTCTACACCTTCGACAAGCGTCTCGGCAATCTTTCCGGCGCCGCTCCAGTGCCAACGGGCTGACACACTGCCGCGACGACACTGAAGGGCACGTCTGTCAATCGCGATTCTCGTCAGCCCCGCGAAGCCCGGGAACCAGTCTGCTCACCAGACAGCGCGGTCGGACACCAAGAAAAATCACCCTTAATCGCCCGCCCACAAGGTGGTATATTTTACAGGACGTCGATCGATCAACACTTCGCAAGGAGAAAGCCATGGCGTCTGTCACCCTGTCCAGCAAGTTCCAGCTCTCCATCCCCAAAGCCATCCGTGAGGAAATGCACCTGCAGGCCGGTCAGAAGTTCGCCATTATCCCCAAAGGCGACACCATCGTACTGGCGCCCATCCGCCCTCTGGCTGAGATGCGAGGCATATTAAAAGGCGCTGACACCAGCAACTACCGGAATCGGACAGACCGCCTGGAACGTTATAAATGATCCTGGTCGATACCTGCGGTTGGATTGAGTGGCTCACTGAGGGTGCACTGGCGGATAGCTTTGCCCCGTACATGAAAGATCCTGCAGATTTACTTGTGCCAACCACAGTGCAATATGAGTTATTCGCGAAATTTCAGACGTCATTCTACTCAGATCCGGTGGATGCCGCGTTCAAGGCGCTTGGGGTTGAGTAGTGAATGGTTAATGAATCTTGATGAAAGAGACGTCGTAGGAGCTGCCCATGGCTGCGACCAAAGGCGGCAAGCCTTTTCAGCATCTTCACACAAAGCGACTATCGTCGCTAATCGCAGCCACGGGCAGCTCCTACGGAGGCTGAATAGTTACATAATAGGCACAGCTGGCTTGGCTATTCCCGGGAGGTCGGCACTACATCCAGTTCCAGCCGCTGGCCATCCCGTAACACCGTCAGTGAGGTCTTCTCCCCCGCCTTCAGGCCGGCCAGGGCCCCCATGAAATCATGGATGGTCTCGATCTCGACCCCCGCCAACCCGACCAGAATATCACCCCCTTGCACGCCGGCCTGCTCTGCCGGCCCGCCTTTGACCGCTCCCTGCAGCTTCACCCCTTTGACCGTCTCATCCTCCCCATAGGCGGGGATGGTGCCCAGGTAGGCCCGCAGGTGCTTGCGGGAGAGGCCGCTCTGCTGCCGGGTGACCTCCAAATAGTCCGGTTCTGTATCTGCCCGGGCCAACGAGCGGGTGATACCGGACATCAGTCGGGCAATGTCACGAATGCCCGCATAATTCAGCCCTTCCGGTCGATCCCTGGGGGTGGAGTAGTCCTCATGAGCGCCGGTGAAGGCGTTCAGCACCGGCACGCCTTGCATGTAGAAGGGGGTTGAGTCCGTCGGCAGATAGGGGTCGGCCTTGGTGGCGATGGCAAGTCCCACGGGGACATTGCGCTGCTCGATCTCACGGGACCAGACGCTGCTGGAGCCGGTCGCCTGCAGATAGGCCTTCTCCTGCAAATGACCCACCATGTCCATATTGAGGTAGGCACTGACCTTAGCCTGCAGATCGGTCTTGCCGGCCAGTTGTTCGACAAAATGGGATGAGCCCAGGGTGCCCAGCTCCTCCCCTGACCAGGCGATAAACCAGATGTCGCGCCTAGCCTGCAGTTTTCCCTGTTGCCGCAGACCAGCGAGGTACTGGGCGCTCTCCAGCATGGCGGCCACGCCCGAGGCGTTATCGTCCGCGCCGTAGTGGATCTCTCCCCGCTCCTCGTCCTTGGCCAGGGAACCGGAGACCTCGCCCCGGCCCAGATGGTCCACATGGGCGCCCAACATGACGGGGGGTCTATCGCCTGGTGCCTCCGCCTTGAGAATGCCGATGACATTGCGGCCCTGCCGCTTCACCCGGCTGAGATCCAGATTGGCCGCAAGCTGGAGATCAGCAAGCTCGAACCCCTCGGTCACTTCACCCTGGTCGAGACCGTCCTGCAGTTGCTTGAGATCCTTACCGGCCACGGTCATGATATTCGCGGCCAACTCGTCACTGATGGCGACCCCGGCGATGGAGCTGGTCGACGAGGCCGCATCCAGCTTCAGCTCGACCAATCGATCCCGGGCCTGCGCATTGGGTCCGGTGACCACGATCAGGCCCAGTGCGCCCAACCGCTTGGCCACCGAGGCCTTGTAGGCCAGATCCGAATAGTGCACCAGATGTCGTCGCCACTCCGCCGATACCGATTCCGGTTGGAAACGCAACACCATGACCCACTTGCCCTTGACGTCCAGTTCGCCGTAGGCGTCGTAGTCGGGGATCTTATCCAGACCTGGCGCGACGATACCGTAACCCGCGAAGACCAGGCCGGCCGGTCCAACCTCACCACTGCGCGAGAAGGCCAGTGGACGCCAATCCTGGTCCAGTTCAATCTCATTGGTCGATCTAATCCCCGTCACTTGCAGTCGGTTCCCATCACCCAGTTTCACCCCGGCAGTAAAGGGAAAGGACTGGAAATAGGCGCCTGCATCACCGCCCGGCAGCAGACCCAAGGACGCGAAGACCGCCGCCACATAGGCGGTGGCCCGCTGCTCACCCTCGGTTCCGGTGAGTCGCCCCTCCATCTCATCCGCCGTCAGCCGACCCACGTGCAGACGGGCATCCTCAGCCCGGATGCTACGCTCGGTGGCAGCCAACGCCAGTGGAGAAACAGCGCTATCGGCGACCTGCTCTGTATCCAGCCCCAACAGGTGGCGTGCCTCGGCATGGTTCCAGTCGGCAAGAAAGATCTGGCTCTTGTTCTGCGTACTCCGCTTGGAGGTCCAGGAGAGCTTGTTACCGTCCGGAGAGAACACTGGCAGTCCGTCAAATCCATCGGTAAAGGTGACGCGCACCGGTTCATGCCTGCCCTGTGCATCGACCATGTAGAGTTCGAAATTGGCGAAACCCTCCTGGTTGGAGGCATAGATCAGATACTCCCCACTGGGATGAAAGAAGGGCGCCCAGGACATCACCCCCGTGCGGGTAATCTGCTTTTCGACACCGCTTGCCAGCTCCATGGTATAGATCTCGGCAGTGGCGCCATCCAGGGAGAAGCGCCGCCAGGTGATCTGGCTGCCATCCGCGCTGAAGAACGGGCCGCCATCATAGCCGGGTGCATCGGTCAGACGCCTGGGACTGGCGCCGTCCGCATCCATCAGATAGAGGTCCATCATGAAGGATTTGTCGTGTTCGAATCTTTCCGCATCTTCGCTGCTCATCGCTTCGCGATAAGCAAGGCGGTTGGAGGCGAACACAATCCTCCTACCATCCGGCGAATAGGCCCCCTCCGCATCGTATCCCCGGATCGCGGTAAGATTCCGCCGCTGGCCGCTCTGCAGATCCTGGCTATAGATATCGAAGTTCGGATCATAATCCCAGCTGTAACGACGTTGCTGACCCGATGCGCGAAAATCCAGCTCAGCCTGCATCTTCTGCCTGGCCTGCGGGTCATCATGGGTGGAGGCATAGAGCACCTTCTCGCTGGACGGGTGAATCCAGGCACAGGTGGTCTTGCCGACACCGGGCGATACCCGATCCACATCCCCGGTCTCCAGATCCATCAGATAGATCTGATAGAACGGGTTCTCCGCGTCCCGCTCCGACTGGAAGATCAGCTTTGTCCCGTCGGCACTGAAATAGCCCTCGCCGGCACGCCGGCCCTCGAAGGTCAGTTGCCGGGTATTCGACAACAGTTGCGCTTCCGCATCGGTAGCGGGCGCCGCGTACAATGACGAAGTGCCTAAAAAAAAAGCAACTACACCCACATGGAAAGTATTCTTTAGCACCTTCAAACCTCTAAATTAAAACCTTAGCCAATGGAGTCGGACGGTAGTTACACCGAAAGAGAATTTTTCGCCTCATGCAGCGGAATCATCAGTGTCATATCATTAACCGGTGATTCATGAAATCCGCACTGGAGATAAAATCGTTTTGCTTCCTCTGACAGGGCATGAACCAGCATGGCACGGATACCGGCCTGCTTTGCTGCTATGAGGGTACGGATGATGGCATCCTTGAGCATGCCTACGCCAATCTGTTTGCCTTGCCATTGTTGATCCACAGCGAGACGGCCTAGAATCATGACGGGGATAGGTTCCGGCATGTTGCGGCGCACCTTGCCTGATACCTCATCTCTGGCAACGGCACCCACAGCGAGTGAGTAGTAGCCGATCACTAGATTTCCATTACAGACAGCAAAGGTACGTGAAGCACCGCTTTTTTCGTTTTTGATAGCGCGCTTTTGTAGCCATTCATTCAACGAACCGTGGCCACAGTCAAAGCCAGAGAGATCGTGAGTATCGGAGATGGGGCCAGGGGCAGTTATTCCCACGGTGATTTCTGGGCCATCAGTTTGTCCAGCGCAGGATTATCTTTTGTAGGCGCATCGAGTGCCTGGTTAAAGGCTTCGAAGTTTGCCGAGTCCAGCATGAATAGCCGTTGGTCGAGCAATACATTCTCGGCCTCACGGCAGGCGGCCTCTAACATGAAGTCAGAGCGGTTTTTACCCAGCAAAGCCGCTGCACGGTCGATTAGGTTGCGCTGTGAATCCAGCGCACGTAGGTTAATGGGGGCTGTTCGGGTAGCCGAATGGGCCATTTGGAGTCTCTCCATTTCAATTTACAGTGAATACTGTAGTGTATAGCAGTTAGATACACAATTCTTTGTGGTTGAGCTGGAAACCATTGTCTTCCAATTGTTCTTTCAATGGGGTGCTCAGATGGCTGAAATTCCTTAAACCTTGAGATTGCGGGATGACGGATGCACTGAGGTCGGCCAATATGGGATAATGCCTGCCTTCCGACAAGGCTCACCGCAGTTTGGTGAACTCTTGCTACACTGATCGAGGCAACGTGGCACTCTCCGACTACATCAACACCTTTGGACAGGACCTGCTCCGGCGCTATGGCGAACGGGTCCACAAGCTGGCGATCAACGCCGGGTTCACCTGCCCCAACCGGGACGGCAGCAAGGGCCGCGGTGGCTGCACCTTCTGCAATAACGCCTCCTTCAATCCCATGGCCCGCCGCCCGCCAGCGATTGCGGAGCAGATCGAGGCGGGGCGAAGGGTAATCCGCAAACGCACCGGCGCCCGCCGCTACATGCCTTACTTTCAGGCCTATACCAACACCTACGCCGATGTGAGCTATCTCGCCGAGCTCTACGCACAGGCCCTGCGGGAACCGGACGTGGTCGGCATCTCGGTAGGCACAAGGCCGGATTGCGTGCCCGACCGGGTGCTGGACCTGCTGGCCGGTTATCGGGAACGCGGCTTCGAGGTCTGGCTGGAACTGGGGCTGCAATCGGCCAGCGACGCCACCTTGCAGCGGGTCAACCGGGGACATGGATTTTCTGAGTACCGCCGTGCCGTCCAGGCGGCCCATCTGCGAGGACTGCCGGTCTGCACCCATCTGATCGTCGGCCTGCCCGGCGAGGGACGGGAGCAGTCGCTGGATAGCCTGCGGCAGGTCCTGGCCCTGGGGGTCGAGGGCCTCAAGCTCCACCCATTGCATGTGGTCAAGGGCACCCAGCTGGCCAACCAGTGGCGAGCGGGCGAATACAGCCCGCTCAGCGCTGCTGAATACATCTCCATCGCAGCGGATATGATCGAGCACACCCCGGTGGAGGTCCGCTATCACCGGGTCACCGGTACGGCGGAGGCGCGCATCCTGCTGGCCCCCGCCTGGTGCGCGCAGAAATGGGCCATCCTGAATGGCATCGAGGCCGAACTCGCCTATCGCGGCAGCCGGCAGGGCTCCAGCCTATCGCCAGAGCTGGAGATGCATTCCGGCACCGATGGCTGAACCTTCAAACAATCATGATGAGGCAAGTAAATGGATCTGGTCTGTCCGGCAGGTAACCTGCCCTCTCTCAAGGCGGCGGTGGACAATGGCGCCAACGTGGTCTATTTCGGTTTCCAGGACGATACCAACGCGCGCCATTTCGCCGGCCTCAACTTCACCCCGGCCAAAATAGCCAAGGGTATCGCCTATGCCCGCCAGCGGGGGGTAAAGATCTACCTGGCGTTGAACACCTATCCGCAACCCCATGGCTGGCAGCGCTGGCAGAGCGCGGTGGACCGCGCCGCCGAGCTCCAGGTGGATGCCCTGATCGCCGCTGATATCGGCGTGCTGGAGTATGCCGCCAGCCGGCATCCGGAGCTCAATCTGCACCTCTCGGTGCAGGGCTCCGCCACCAACTACGAGGCGTTGCGCTTCTATCATGAGCATTTTGGGGTGCGCCGGGCGGTGGTGCCACGGGTGTTGTCGCTCTCCCAGGTCAAGCACCTGGTGGAGCACAGCCCGATCGAGATCGAGGTGTTCGGTTTCGGCAGCCTCTGTGTGATGGTCGAGGGGCGCTGTATCCTCTCCTCTTATGCCACCGGCCAGTCACCCAACACCTTCGGAGCCTGCTCACCCGCCAGCCATGTGGAGTGGCGTGAAACCGCGGAGGGCCTGGAGACCCACCTGGGCGGGGTGTTGATCGAGCGTTACGGCAAGGGTGAGAACGCCGGCTACCCCACCCTCTGCAAAGGGAGCTTCACGGTGGGGGGCCATACCTATCATGCCATCGAGGAACCCACCAGCCTGAACACCCTGGAACTGCTGCCGGAACTCCAGGCCGCCGGCATCGCCGCGATCAAGATCGAAGGTCGGCAGCGCAGCCCGGTGTATGTCGCCCAGGTGACTCGAGTCTGGCGCGCCGCCCTCGATGCCTGTACGCGGGACCCGCAGAACTACCGCCCGCGCAGTGAGTGGATGACCGAGCTCGGCAAGGTCTCGGAAGGGACCCAGACCACCCTGGGCGCCTATGACCGTCCCTGGCAATAGACTGGAAACCGCAGATGAAGCAAACCCTCAAACTCTCTCTGGGCCCCATTCTCTACTACTGGCCCCGGCAACAGGTCCTGGATTTCTATGCGCGGATGCTGGAGCTGCCCCTGGACATCGTCTATCTGGGAGAGACGATCTGCTCCAAGCGCAACCAGTTGCGTACGGATGACTGGTTCGAACTGGCGGAGCGCTTCGCCGCCAGCGGCAAGCAGGTGGTGCTCTCCACCCTGGCCCTGTTGGAGGCCGAATCGGAACTGAAGCGGCTGCGGCGCATCTGCGCCAATGGTCGTTTCCTGGTGGAAGCCAATGACATGGGGGCGATCCACCTCTTGCAGGGGCAACCCTTCGTGGCCGGTCACAGCGTGAATATCTATAACGGCCGCAGCCTGGCCATGCTCGCCCGTCAGGGGCTCAAGCGTTGGGTCTTCCCATTGGAGCTCTCTAAGCAAACCCTGGGCGAGATTCAGGCTGAACGGCCTGCCGGGGTGGAGACCGAGGTATTCGCCTTCGGCCGGCTGCCGCTGGCCTACTCCGCCCGCTGTTTCACCGCCCGAGCCCACAAGCTGGCCAAGGACGACTGTCAGTACCGTTGTATCGACTATCCGGATGGCCTCACCCTGTCGGCCCAGGACGAGACCCGTTTCCTCACGCTCAACGGCATCCAGACCCAGTCGGCTCGTAGCGTCAATCTGGTGGGCGAGCTGCCAAGGATGCGGGAGCTCGGGGTGGATGTGGTGCGCATCAGCCCCCAGGCGCACCACACGGAGAAGCTGGTGGAGACCTTCAGTCAGGTCTTGCGGGATAGACTTGATCCACGGCAGGCAGCGACGCGGCTAGAGGCCCTGACGCCGACTGGCGGTTGCGACGGTTACTGGCGTGGGGTAGCCGGCATGGCCCCGGTCGAAATGGCGGCCCGCGGGATCGACGACGCCTGAGAGGAAAAAGGTACCTCAGGCAAACCGGCGGATCAGGTCGGTGGAGAGATTCATCAGCTTGAGCAGGGGACCCAGCCGATCCTCCAACTCCAGTCCATCGAGAAAATTTTTCACATAGAGCCCGAGTTCGGTATTCCCACCCAGCTTCAGCCGCCGGTTGAAGAACAGGGTGTCCGCATCCTCCCGCCGGGTGGCCAGCAGCAGAAAATCGTAGACACAACCACTGATGTTCAGATCCTGCTGCCCCCGATCAGATGCCACGCTCAGTCGACCTTGGGTCAGGGTGATATGAAACCGCAGACGCGCATCCGTCACCTCGATGCGCATCACCCGATCCCGCAGAAAGTCCAGCTCCCCATCCGCCAGTTCCGGCGCAAACAAGCGATTCAGAATCTGCACCAGCAGCGTACTGTGGACCCGACCGGGGATGAGTCCCAGGGGCAGGGCCAAAGGGGCAGGCATGAGAGGTGCGGGACGGATGGTTTGGCTGGTGTCGTGCATAACTGCTCACGAGAGTGGCTTGAAGAAGGGATAATCCTGTAAAAAAGCCCGCTTATTGTCAACC
>CBDVCD010000132.1:0-8974 GCA_965372385.1 uncultured Gammaproteobacteria bacterium
AAGGATTCTCGTCACCGGCAATCCTACTACGAGCATGGTTTTAGACTTGTGTAACACTCTAATTTTCGGATGTTGTTTTTTGACCTTTTCCATGAACTCTTCGAACATCTCCATGGCCAGGTCTTCGATTCTGACAAGGCTCTTTTTCTTGCTTATGTTTGCGTAGTAACCCGGCATATCTCCTGGGTCGTGTACCACATGAAGGACGATGACCGGCAGTTTCATGCACTCCGCCATTTCACAGGCCTTGAGCAACGCCGCTTCGGAGTGAAGGGAGAAGTCCACAGGGACGAGAACAGGTTGTTTGTGCGGTTTTTCAGACAAAAATTTCACCGTGTATGTTTCAGGGTAAGGTAAAAAAAGTACTGGGCTTATGGCTCTTCCTTCGCCCATAGGGGTGGGAAAAGGGTAGCCACACTCTCCCAAACTCTGTAGAAACAAGGTGTTGAACAAACTCTTGTGGAGATTGGAAAAGATTTCTGCTTGCAAAATCAATGCAAAAGAAACAAGTTTATATTACAGTTTTACTATAAAATTACTACAAAGAGACACGGATATGGCGCGCCTGGTGATCACTGAGAAATTTTCAGTCGATACTGAAAATGATTCATCAACTTTTCGCGCATCCGTTTCTCCTTATGTTTCTTGGCGGCGGCCAGGCGTCGTTCCGCGACTCCAATCAGGGTTTCCTGACAGTTCAACGATTTGTCGTCAGCCATGGGACGTCTGCGGATGTAGTCGCCATTCGCTTGCATGTCCCAGGCGGCATGCTGATCGCCCAGTTGTACGTCGAGCAGTAATCTGAGCTCCTGACGCAGGGCTGGGGATTCCACCGGTATCAGCACCTCTACCCGGCTCTTCAGGTTGCGTTGCATCAAATCGGCGGAGCCAATGAAGTACTCCTCGTCGCCTCCATTGCGAAAATAGTTGATGCGGGCGTGTTCAAGAAAACGCCCAACGATACTGATCACGCGGCCTGACTCACTGAGTCCCGGAATGCCTGGCCGGTAGCGACAGGTATCGCGGACGATCAGATCCACTTTTACCCCCGCCTGACTGGCGGTGTAGAGCGCCTTGACGATATCCGTGTCCTCCAGGGCATTCATCTTCATCTGGATAAGCCCGGGATTCTCTTCTGTATGGAGTTCGATCTCCCGATTGATCTTTTGCAATAGCGCCTTCTTCAGGGTATAGGGCGCCGCAAGAATCTTGCGGTAGCTGGGGGGTGGGGAGTAGCCGGTCAGATAGTTGAAGAGTTCGGTCAGATCCTGGCCGATATCCTCATCGCAACCCAGCACGCCCAGGTCGGTATAGAGGCGCGCCGTGCCCGCATGGTAGTTACCGGTGCCCACATGATAATAGCGGCGCAGTTGGGCATAGTCCTTGCGCACCACCATGATCAGTTTACTGTGGGTTTTGAGACCGATGACACCATAGTTGACATGGATGCCGGCCTGTTCCAGGCTGCGTGCCCAGCGGATATTGGCGGCCTCGTCGAAACGGGCTTTCAATTCCACCAATACCGCCACCTGTTTGCCATTGCGCGCGGCATCGATCAATGAGTTCAGGATGCCGCCCTCGGCGGAGGTACGGTAGAGGGTCATCTTGATCGCGAGCACCTTGGGATCTTCCGCCGCCGTGCGTAGAAAGCGCTCCACCGTAGTGCTGAATGACTCATAGGGGTGTTGCAGGAGCAGGGGGCCCACATCACGAATGATGTGAAAGATATTGCGCCGGTCATGGGCCAGTTGTGGGTGGTCGACTGCATAGTGCGGCGCATCCCGCAGCTCCGTGATGTTCAGGAATGCCAACTCGAACAGATCCCTTGCCGCCATCATAAAATCGATTTCAAACACATCCCGGGCTTCGTCCAGGCCCAACTCGGCGGCCAACATGCCCCGGTGAGTCGGGTTCATTCCCTCGGAGACCTCCAGGCGTACGATGGGGGCGAAATGACGTTCGCGCAGCTCGGTCTCGATCATCTCCAGCAGATCGTTTGCTTTCTCCTCCTCCAGTTCCACATTGGCGTTGCGAGTGACTCGAAACAGCTCACAGCTAATGATCTCCATGCCCGGAAACAGCATATCCAGGTTGTTGGCGATCAGGTCATCCAGGGTGACGAAGTTGTATCCCTCGTCAACCTGAATCAGGCGGGGGGAGACCTCTTTACCAACCGGTACTTTCACCCTGGCTCTGTGCGTATCGTGGCCCTCGGGAAAACGCAGGGTAACCAGCAGGTTCAGGGTCAGATTCGAGATGAATGGGAAGGGGTGGCTGGGGTCCATCGCCAGCGGAGTGAGCATGGGGAAGATGTTGTGGCGAAAGTGATCCCGCAGCTTCTCCTGTTGTTGCGGATTCAGGTTTTTGTATTCGGAGATGTGGACGTCATTCTCAGCCAGCAATTGCCGTAGTGCGTGGTAAATACGTTGCTGCTCCTGTTGAAAATCACGGATAACGGCATGACACTCCACGAGTTGCTCGGATGGTGTGCGGCCATCTACGGTCGGTTTTGTAACACCGGCGGCGAGCTGTTGCTTCAGGCCGCCAATGCGTTTCATGAAGAATTCATCCAGATTGCTGCTGACGATAGCGAGGAATTTCACCCGCTCCAGGAGTGGGTTTTTTTCTTGATCAGCCTCATCGAGTACCCGTCGGTTAAAGGCTAGCCAGGTCAATTCCCGATTGAGGTAGAGATTGGGATCGTCCAGGTCGAATTCCGCAGGTGTTTCATCCGTTGAATCAAGCGGCGAAACGGTATTCGGATTTTGTGTATTTGACTGTGTCATGGTGTTGTGATTTATGAAGAATCAGAGATAGAGAGAGACATCCTCGGGTTGGTAGTTATCCAGCACATTCATCAGATCGAGCATACTGGCGAGGAAGCCACAGCTATTGATACGTCCGAGACCACCATGCGCGCAAGCGGATTCACCGAAAGAACGGGTGTCGTCCACCCGGCCCTGTGGCGCGCACAACAGGCTGGGTACCGGATCGCCTGTGTGGCGGCCCGTGTTGCTGTCCGTGGAGTGGTCCCCGGTGATGCCAAAGACGAGATCTTCGCTCAACAGGGGGGCTAGCGCTTCATCGATGCGTTCCAACAGTTCGCATTTGGCGGTTGGGTTGAGATCGTGAGAACAGATATCCGGACCCTTGATATGCAGATAGACCAGGTCATGACTCCGAAGCGCTTCCTTGACATGCCTGATTTTGCTATCCAGGTCGGTGTTCGGCAGTGAGGTGAAGCCGGGTTCCGAAATCGCTGAATAACCCAGCATGGCGGCCAGCCCCAAGACGGTCTTTTCACCCGCCACTACAGCGGTTTTGAGGCCAAAGCGATGAATCAGGGTATGCAGTCGTGGCAGGCGTCCGGGGCCTCGGCAGATGATGCCATTGGCTGGTGGGACGCCGGCTTCCAGACGCGCCTGGTTGATGGGATGGGCAGAGAGTTTTTCGAACACCAGGGTTGTCAGTCGGTTTACCGCGGCCGCTGTACGCAAGGCCGCGGAGTCTGTGGAATCTGTCGCCTGGCAGTCGAGCAGGCGATTTTCCTGGTCCTGATCGCATGGATCGGTGTTGGTGATTTTTGCGGATAGCCCGGGTCCCGAGAGTTTGATGACGACCCTATGCTGGGTGGCTGTATGCAGGCTGGCCTTGATGCCATCACCCAGATCGATTTCGCCAAGACTGCTGGCCAGCACAGTGGTCCCTTCATTGATGCGTCCAGCCCGCCTGTCGATGACCCTGAAATGATCGTTTATCTGCTCGATAGTGGCGAAATTGCCACGGATATAGATGGCATCCGGGTCATTTGCAATGCCGATCCCCGTGGCCTCAACCGGCCCTCTGGTCAGTTGAGCCGCAACCCCCAGGGGCAGACCGAACAACAGGCTGGTTGCGGTATGGGTGCTGACCGGAAGACCGGGAACCATCGGATCGATAAGCCCGGTCTGACCGGTGGCCGCCAGGCGATCCATAGTTGGCGTTCGGGCTGTCTCCAGAGGGGTTCTCCCTCCGAAGGCGGGGATGCCACGGTCACCCAGGCCGTCAAGGATAATCAATATGCCTTTGTTGTGCTTAACCATGGCGCGGAACTCTCAATCAGGGCTGTTTAAATATTTCTTCGACCGTACCGTTGAAGTCCCTCTCCAAAACCTCGTTTATCGAACGCATGACTCGCTCCGTAGTTTGATCCTGGTCATCATTGGTAACAATGTCCATGGCATACTTGTCAGCTTCGGACAGCAGGTATGACTGCAGCTCCCAGATTTGCTCGAAGTTGCTGAGATATTGATTGCTTTCGCGCTCAGGCGCAACCACACCCCGACCCTTCAAACGCTGTTTCAATTGGTCCTGTTTAAGTACCGCCAGCATAATCGGTACGATAACCGCATCCTTTTGATTGCGTATGCGTTGCAGCAGGGCCGGGGAGATGTGGATGCCTTCCAGGATCAGGGAGACCCGCTCACGTAGCGCCCGCTGTATCACGGCTTCACAGGGCACGGAGACCAGCTCAGCCTGATGATTGTAGCCCATGATGATCAATTCGTCGGTGGCATTCTCATCTCCATGCCCGGGCAGACGCCGCCAGGCATTGAATGAAGAGGTATGCAGAGCAGGCAGCAGGCGCTCGGGGATCATCATGCGCATGACCTCACGCAACATATCCGTGGACTGGGTGCGGATGATGCCGAGCCGGTGAGCCACTTCGGTTGCAACCGTGCTCTTCCCGCAACCCGTGGTGCCGCCCAGCAGAAGAATCAACGGTCGACGGCTACGTGTATAATCGATCCATACCAGATAGCGGTGAGCGGTCTCCTTGCCGAACTGTTTTTTCAGCATGTTAAAGGTCATGCAGCCGATCTCATTGACATGAAATTCGGACTTATTTGACTCCTCCAGCTCTTTTAACAGCAGTTGCGAGATCAAGATGGCCTTATCGGTGGTGAGTCCACTCGACTGTAGCGACTGGCGGTGTCTCACCTGAGAGAATTGGGTGACGCTGTTCTGAGTATACCTGATCTGAATGGTTAGTCCCGGGTGAGTGGGTTCCGTGTAATTTTCCAGGACCTCGGGGTTTTCCAGCTTGATCAGCTCACGTATTACCGCCTCGCGCATCTCCAAAGTGGTGATTGTGGTTTTATTTGAGAGCTTTTGACGGATGGTGGAGGCCAGATGGTAGGCCTCTTCGAAGGGCATGCCGGCCTCGAGCAGCGAACTGGTGAGAATGCCTCTCAGAAATGGGGTCTTGGTACCCTCCTTGGAATCTTCGATAACAATTTTCGCCATAAGGAAAATCTTATTAACAATGGGTTGAAGTATGAGATTAACGCTAGCGAACTCTTGCTTAAAGCCATTTCTGGTTTTTTCGGGGCATGCGCATTGAAACTGCTAACCACTTCAGACAATTTTAGCCAGTTCCGTCTTGGCCGTTTCAAACTCGCTATGCAGGACGCCGAGTCGTTCCCTCAGCTGTTGAGTCTTGACCTCGTAGACCTGTTGCTCCAGTTCCGCACCGAGTTGAGAGAGTCGAACTGCCCCCACATTGTTAGCGGCCGATTTAATACTGTGGAATAACCGCTCAAGGGACTGTATATCTTCGATCTGGAGCGCGGTCGATAGCTCTTCACTTATCTGCTCGACACTGGTGATAAAGGCGGGTATCAATTCAGCGAAGTCCTCCCCCAGCATCTCCTGCATGTTATCAATCCGCCTTCTATCGATGATGAGATCAGGTAGTGCGGACGTATGGAATCGTTTTTTACTCCCCTTATCTGAGACTGAACAAGCTAGCTTGGACTCACCATCAGCAGGCAGCCACTTCTCCAGCAACAGGATAAGCGCATTCCTTTCGAAGGGTTTGCTGAGAAAATCGTCCATGCCGCAGGCCAGGCAGTTTTTCCGGTCGGCTTCCTGATTGTTGGCGGTCAGGGCAATGATCGGTATCCGGCTTCCAGCGTCCTTCTCCTGTTCACGGATTGCCCTGGTGGCGGAGAGGCCATCCATTACGGGCATAAGGCAGTCCATGAAGATCAGATCATAGGAGCCATGTGCAATCATCTGCAAGGCATGGTTACCATTATTCGCCAGCTCTACCTCAAGGCCAAGCTTGTGGAGAATGGATGCCGCCACTTGCTGATTTACGGGCACATCATCGACCAACAGGACGCTTCCCGTAAAATACGGCTCTCCATGCTGAGCGCTGGTCTGGCGCTCTGCAATCTCATGTCGGGTGATAAGTCGGTGATCGCCTCGATCATTTTGCTGGGAGAATACGCCTTCAATGGCATCGTGTAACACGGTCGAGGGGACAGGTTTGACCAGATAGGCCGCAAAACCAAGTTGATGGTAATGCCTGGCATCACCTTTCTGACCGGAGGATGTCAACAGAATCAGGGGCACATCCCGGTAGCCCTCCATGGCCTTGATCCGTTGCGCCAGTTCCGCGCCACTCTGCTCAGGCATATTGAGATCCAACAGAATGATCTGGTATAGCCGATTCATCCGCAGACTCAGTTGCAGTGTGTTCAGGGCGTCACTGACGGAAGCCGCCAGGTCTGTGTGCATGCCATAGCGGCTCAGCAGTTTCTCATAGATCTCCAAATTGACCGGATTGTCGTCGATGATCAGGGCTGAACAGCCCGTGAGGTCAAAATGGGGGAGGGGTTGCGGAGGTTGTGACAGCGTCAGCGGCAATTCGAACCAGAATGTTGAACCCTCTGCCGGTTCACTCTCGAGCCCGATACGTCCTCCCATCAACTCCACAAGCTGTTTGCTGATGGCCAGTCCCAGACCGGTGCCACCAAATTGCCTGGTGGTCGAACTGTCAGCCTGAGTGAACGACTGGAAGAGTCTCTGCTGCTGCTCCGCTGAAATGCCAATGCCGGTATCCTGAATCTCCAGCCGGAAACCCGGGAAATCACCGCTATGCCGATTAAATGCAACAGTGATCAGCACATGGCCCTGCTGGGTGAACTTGATGGCATTGCCCAGCAGGTTGGTGATGATCTGACGGACTCTTCCGGCATCCCCTATGACCTGATTGGGGCAGTCCTGAGGATAATCGATGATGAGTTCCAGCCCTTTACTGTTGGCACTACTGCTGAGCAGGCGGACCACATCGTGAATCGATCTCTCCAAATCGAAGGAGATGGGATCTAGCTCAATCTTGCCGGCTTCGGCCCTGGAGAAGTCGAGGATGTCGTTGATGATGCCGAGCAGACCGGTGCCGGATTGGGTAATGACCTCGACGAATTCCTGCTGCTCTTCGTCCAGATGGGTGTCGGAAAGCAGTTCCGCCATGCCAAGCACGCCGTTCATCGGGGTGCGGATCTCATGGCTCATCATGGCGAGAAATTCCGCTTTCGCCCTGGCTGCCGCTTCCGCCGCTTCCTTGGCTGACAATAACTCCCGCTCCATGCTCACCCGGTTGGAGATGTCGCGCATGACCATCGAAAAGTATCTTTCCCCATCCTTGGTGGCGTCGTGCAGCAGGATCAACTGATCGACGGTCCGTATCTCTCCTTCAGCCGTGACGAGTTGTGTCTCACCACTCCAGCTGCGGTTCATGTAGGCCGAGGGTATCCCCTCATTGAGTAACTGCTCTATCTCGGCGACAGGGAACATGCCGGCCAGGCTCTTGCCCCGCAGGCTTTCGTGCTTACCCAATCCCAGAACGCCGCGCCCCGCACTGTTGAGAAAAAGTATCTCTCCGTCGAGCCTGAAGATGGCGATAAAGTCGGGGGTGCACTGGATGATATCTACCAGGCGTTGCTGTCTCTCCTCAAAACTGATCCTCTCTGTCAGGTCCAGGATAAAGGAGGACATGCCGGTGATACGCCCTTGTCCATCCTTGATCGGGGTGATATGCCACTCACAGATCAGGTTCCTGCTCTCGGCGGTCAGGGTGGTATGGGTGAAAGACTTTGGCCGGTCCGTGGACAGCAGGTTGTCCCAATAGTCATCCCTATCATCATCGCGTGTTGCTGAAGTGCTTGAAATCGTCTGGTAGGGCAGCAGTTCACTGATATGCCTCCCTATTGCATCCTGGGCCCTGATTTCAAGCAGTTTTACCGCGCTGGGATTCCACTGGGTGACCCGGCCGTCGATGCCCCAATCGATAGCAGCCAATGGGGTATGTTCAATTCGATCAGCCAACAGGTATTCGGAATGGCGAAGTGCGTCAGTTTGATGCTGGCTTTCGAGGTTTAACGTTATGTTTTCACAGATTGCGCCATTCATTCGCCGGGTGAGCTGTAACAGGATGGCAATCATCAGGCCCATCAAGAGTCCGGGTATCAGATAGACCTCCCAACTGATGAGGAAGCGCAGGGTGATGGGTGTCAGGGTGATGACAAGAAAACCTCCGGCCGCAATAAAGGAGGCTATCTGGGAGGAGAGCCCAACCACCGCAACGCCGCTCAACATAAATCCGAGCAGGGCCTGATTGAGCAGATTGTTACTGGGGAAGAGGATAAAGGCGGCACTGCCCCAGATCAGCGCCGCACTCCAGCTGCTATAGATGAATAGCCTATACCAACCATCGGCTGAATGTCGCTCAGGCCGCAGGCGAAATTGCCTTAATTTCATGAACCGCAGAAGGACCAGACCATGCATCGCCAGCAACCAGCCGAAGAGCAAGGCGGGGGAGTGGGAGTCGTCACGAAAGAAGAGGACCGACAGGGTGGAGACGATAACTGTACTTATCAGGGAGCTGGGCAGGTTTGTGTAGATAAGTTCGTTCTTTTTTTGCACTAGGGCAGCGGCTATTTCCCTCTTGTAATCTTCCCGCTTATCGGTCTGAGGAACCATTATCCTAGAATCCTCAGTTGGATGGGGTGGAGTGTGCGTTTGTGGGGGTGCAGGTCAAGGCACAATGACGCGGACTAAATCGCCTGGAGCGATTTGAACAGCTAGAGCTGACCCGTAGGGTGGAGGGCAGGATGCCCGGAATAATAGTTATTCTATTCCAAGGAGT
>CBDVCD010000133.1:0-8933 GCA_965372385.1 uncultured Gammaproteobacteria bacterium
CTATCGTCGCTAATCGCAGCCATGGGCAGCTCCTACAGAGGCTGAATAGTTGCGTAATTTTTTAAGTGGGCAACCTTACATGAATGGAGGGTCAGACCTCAAGTGGAATAACAGATCCGTGCACTCGTTTGTCGACAAGCATCAAATTTTGTATAAAAGGCACATAAAGACAGGCTTCATGACACTGATATAACATGGGATCCTTAATTTGTGGATATATCTGCTCTTGGGGACCCTCTATAAATGGATAATAAGCCGACCAAAAAATTGGAAACATATTGATCTTTAAGCAATACCTGCCTATAGGTTCTGATCTGATACTTGATCCTGATCAAACACAATCGGGCGGCGGTATGAAAGATTAGTATTTAATAAAGTTCATTGATCCTAATTAACGAAGTCCTTGATCATGCTCTTTAGCGGGTGAAATTAAAGGGGTGGGTTTGCTTATGGTTATTCTTAGAAATAATCTATAACTAACTGATAATTATACTATCTAGAGAGACGACGATGGATGTTATTGCCCATAACAACCCTATCACTGCCTCATTGGCTAGTTGCCATCTGTTCAAGACAGTGGAATGGCATACGATCCAACTACTGACCAAAGAGGCAAACTTGGACTTTTATGATCGTGGACAGACAATATTCCAATCCGGTGCTTCAGATGTCGGCCTGTTTCTGGTGAAAAGCGGTCAAGTCAAATTAAGTATTCTCTCACCCAATGGTTCAGAGCGGGTGATCGATGTGGTATCAGCCGGTGGAACCTTTGGTGAGTCAGCGCTCTTCTCCAGCCAGCTGAACAAACTGAGTGGGTCTATGCTGAAAAAGGGGGAGTTGATTGAGATACCCAAGAACACGGTCAACAGTGTGGTAAAAAGTTGCCCGATGCTTGCCATGGCCATGCTGAACTATATGGGGGGCAAAATCGATCGCCTTGTCAGCGAGCTGGAAAATTGCTGCCTGCGGTCGGCCCGACAACGGGTTGTCGACTACCTTTTGATGCAGGTCAAGGAGCAACAGGAGCAGGAGGATCAAATCCAAGAGATCCTGCTGACCGCGAGCAAAGGCATTACTGCTTCGCTGCTCGATATCACTCCAGAGACCTTTTCCCGTGAGCTGCACCACCTGATGAAACTAGGACTGATAGAGGTGGAGCGTAAAAGTATCAGGATCCTTGATCTTGCTGGCATGCGGCACATCGGTGCCTGATTGTCTCATGTGAGGCCATTCAAAATAATTAGGCGTAGTTGAGGATTTAACCTAATCAGAAGGCACAATCACCAGGAAGGGATAGGGGGAATGGCCTTCTTCTATCTCTTTTGCGCCTGACTGATTAGGGTTATCCCGGCTAGACATGCTAAATCCAAATCAGTAGTTTTCCTACTGCCTGTCTGGCCAAATTTGGATAATAAAAAAGGCATTTCGTTACTACTCAATCCCCAAGTTTTTTATATTCGAGCAGTGGGCAAAACGCTTGTTTGGTCAGAGGCCTAACCCTACAAGAATCAAGTGAGGATCCTATGTTGAGTAAAAAAATGGCGTTGTTTGGCGCGAGTTCTTTAGCCATCGCATTATCGGTCGGTCCAGGCGCTCTGCTGGCCGGCTCAGGTCAGGGAGGTCTGTCACCCATAGAGAAACTGGGTAAGAAGATCTTCTTCGATGAAACCCTCTCCCTGCGTTTAAACCAGGCCTGCGCCAGTTGTCATGGGCCTGAAGCTGGTTGGACTGGGCCTGATTCAGATTTCAATAACCATGGCGCTGTTTACGAAGGCTCGATCAAAGGGGAATTCGGCAACCGCAAGCCGCCCAGCTCCGCCTATGCGAGCCTGGCGCCGATCTTCTATGCCGATTTCGGCAACCGCTTGCTCGGGAACGACGAAACCGATTTGGCCGCTGATCCCCTGTTCGTAGGCGGCAACTTCTGGGACGGCCGTGCCACCGGTTGGGAGCTGGGTAATCCTGCCGCCGACCAGGCCCAGGGACCCTTCCTGAACCCAGTCGAGCAGGCACTGCCTGATGCCGCCTGTGTGGTCTACCGGGTCTGCGAAGGGGAATATGCTGCGCTGTTCGATGAGGTTTGGAATCCGAAGCTCTGTCAAATCAGCTGGCCAAATAATATCAACGGCCAATGTCGCAACCCCAATGGTGTGATTAATCTTTCGAAGAAGGATCGCCATAAGGTGGATAACGGCTATGACCGGATCGCTCTGTCCATTGCCGCCTTTGAAGGCTCCAAGGCCAGCAATGCCTTTACCTCCAAGATCGATGCACACCGGGCAGGATTCTATGATTTCACCCCCGAGGAGGAACTGGGTCGTCAAATCTTCCGCGGTAAGGGAATGTGTTCTGCCTGTCATGTGGGAAGCGGCGGACCGGGTGCTACACCACCACTGTTCACCGACTTCACCTTTGACAACCTGGGTGTGCCAAGAAATCCGGAGAATCCCGCCTCTATAGCTGATCCTGATTGGCGGGATCCGGGTCTGGCGGGCTTTCTGAAGAACGTGAGTGGCTATGAAGATTATGCACCAAGCAACCTGGGTAAATCCAAGGTGCCGACGCTGCGTAATGTCGCCCTGGGTTCATGCGAGGCGGAAAATGAGGATTGCATCGTCAAGGCCTATATGCACAATGGTTACTTCAAGAGTCTGAAGACGGTCGTTCACTTCTACAATACCCGTGACGTGAAACCGTCCTGTGAATCACTCAATATCTTTGATGCCACTGAAGCGGGCGCCTTGGCGAACGACTGCTGGCCGGAGCCCGAGGTGGCGGAAAATGTCAACACCGATGAGCTGGGCGACCTGGGTCTGACCGAGGAAGAAGAGGATGCACTGGTTGTGTGGATGCAGGCCATGAGTGATGGCTACTTCAAGCATGGCAACGGCCATTGATCGATCGGTGTCCGTCACTGACTGAGTCTTGATTCCAGGGCGGCCGGTCTGGCCGCCCTGCCAGTCAATCTTCGAGGCCCTGCCCAGGCAGGGCCTCTTTTCTTTGCCGTTTTGTAACCTCCGTAGGAGCTGCCCGTGGCTGCGATTAGCGACGATAGTCGCTTTGTATGAAGATGCCGAAAAGGCTTGCCGCCTTTGGTCGCAGCCATGGGCAGCTCCTACGACGGCATTTTCAGTGTGAAGACGATGAGAGGTTGCGACAGCTGAGGGTCACAGTGCCCTGATTTTATCCGCCTGAGCCTGCAGGTTATCCAGCGCCTTCCGCGCCACGGCAATCTTCTCCCGCTCCTTCTGCACTACCGCTTCAGGGGCCTTGTCGACAAAGTTGGGATTGGCCAGTTTTTTTCCGATACGCGCTACTTCTCCAACCAGTCGGCCGATCTCTTTCTCCAACCGCTTGATCTCCGCATCCTTGTCGATCAGTCCGGCCAGTGGGATCAGGAGCTTCATCTCGCCTACCAGGGCGGTGGCCGATTCCGGACCCTCCTCACCCTCCGGCAACACCTCGATGGTCTCGGTGCGGGCCAGAAAATCGAGGAATGGGCGATGCAGTTCCACCCAATCGCGGTCTGTTTTACTCGTGTTGGCCAGCAGTATCGGCACCGGCTTGGCCGGGGAGATGTTCATCTCGCCCTTGATCTTGCGGATGCCGAGGATGAACTGCATCACCCAGGCCATCTCCCGTTCCGCCGCTTCGTTGACCAGGGACTGACGCCTAGTGGGAAAGGGTTGAGTCATGATGGTATCACCCGAGATGCCGGCGATCGGGGCCACCCGCTGCCAGATCTCCTCGGTGATGAAGGGCATGATCGGATGGGTCAGACGCAGCAGATTTTCCAGTACCCGGATCAGGGTACGGCGGGTGCCCCGTTTGGCGGCCTCGCTGGTGGTCTCGCTATTGAGGATGGGTTTGGAGAGCTCCAGGTACCAGTCGCAATACTCGTTCCAGGTGAACTCATAGATCGCCTGGGCGGCATGGTCGAAACGGTAGCTCTGAATCGCATCGTTGACCGCCTGCTTGGTCTTCTGTAGCCGGGAGAGGATCCAACGGTCTGCAACGGAGCGTTCGATCTCCGCAACGGGCTCTGAATGGCCGGTTCGCGCTTCACCGATCGCGAGGTCCTGACCCTCTACGTTCATCATCACATAGCGGGTCGCATTCCACAGCTTGTTGCAGAAGTTGCGATAGCCTTCGATACGCCCCAGATCAAACTTCACATCGCGCCCAGTGGTGGCCAGGGCGGCAAAGGTGAAACGAAGCGCATCGGTGCCGAAGGAGGGGATGCCGTTCGGGAAGTCCTTGCGGGTCTGCTGTTCTATCTTCTTGGCCAGCTGGGGCTGCATCATGCCGCGGGTGCGTTTCTCCACCAGGGGCTCCAGTTCGATTCCATCGATCAGATCGATCGGATCGAGCACATTGCCCTTGGACTTGGACATCTTGTCGCCGTGGGAGTCGCGCACCAGACCGTGCACATAGACCTCCTTGAACGGTACATCGCCCATGAATTTGAGGCCCATCATGATCATGCGGGCGACCCAGAAGAAGATGATGTCAAAGCCGGTGACCAGCACGCTGGTGGGGTAGAAATCCTGCAGTCGTTCGGTCTGCTCGGGCCAGCCCAGGGTGGAAAAGGGCCAGAGCGCCGAGCTGAACCAGGTATCCAGCACGTCCTCGTCCTGCCTGAGCGGATAGTCGGCGGGCAGGTCGTGCTTCGCCCGCACCTCCTCCTCCGAGCGGCCGACATAGACATTGCCTGCTTCGTCATACCAGGCGGGGATACGGTGGCCCCACCAGATCTGCCGGCTGATACACCAGTCCTGGATGTTGCGCATCCACTCATAGTAGGTGTTCTTCCAGTTGTCGGGGACGAAACGGATGTCGCCCTTTTCCACCGCCTCGATGGCCGGCTTGGCCAAGGGCGCGACCTTCACGTACCACTGGTCGGTGAGATAGGGCTCGATGACCGCGCCGGAACGATCACCTCGGGGCACCATCAGTTTGTGGTCGACGATTTTTTCCAGCAGACCGGCGGCCTGCAGATCGGCAACGATCCGTTTGCGTGCCTCATAGCGGTCCATGCCCACATACCTGGCCGGAATCAGTTCGCCTTCATCGGCCTCGTTCTCACGCAGGCTTGCATCGATGGTGAAGATATTGATCAGGCCGCCATGGATCTGCTCACTGATGCTGATCTCATCCCGGTGACGCTGCCAAACCGCATAGTCGTTGAAGTCGTGGGCCGGGGTGATCTTCACGCAGCCGGTGCCGAACTCCGGATCGGCGTGTTCGTCGGCGATGATCGGGATCCTGCGATGGGTGAGCGGCAGTTCTACCAACTCGCCGATCATGTGCTTGTAGCGTGCATCCTCCGGATTGACTGCTACCGCGCAGTCTCCCAGCATGGTCTCGGGTCGGGTGGTGGAGACCACCAGGTGGCCCTGGCCATTGGAGAGGGGATAACGCATATGCCACATGTAGCCGTTCTCTTCCTCGTTCAGTACCTCCAGGTCGGAGACCGCGGTATGTAGCTTCGGATCCCAGTTGACCAGCCGTTTGCCCCGGTAGATCAGGCCCTCTTCGTAGAGGCGGACGAAGACCTCTTGCACCGCCTCGGACAGACCCTCGTCCATGGTGAAACGCTCATGGGCCCAGTCCAGGGAGGAGCCAAGACGCCGCAACTGGTTGGTGATATTGCCGCCGGACTCGCCTCGCCACGCCCAGATGCGTTCGATGAATTTGTCGCGTCCCAGGTCATGGCGGGTCTTGCCTTCCGCCTCCAGCTGACGCTCCACCACCATTTGGGTGGCGATGCCGGCGTGGTCGCTGCCCGGCTGCCAGAGGGTCTTGTCACCCTTCATGCGGTGATAGCGGATCAGGCTGTCCATCACCGTATTGTTGAAGCCATGGCCCATGTGCAGGTTGCCGGTGACATTGGGAGGGGGGATCATGATGCAGTAGCTGCCAACCCCATTTATCGTAGGTCTCGTCGCTCCCGGCTTCCTGCCTCCCGCGGCATTTCCACTTCCCTGTGGGGCAAAATAACCCTGCTTTTCCCAGGTCTTATACCAGCGTTGTTCGATAGCGTGAGGGTCGTAGGTCTTATCCATGGAATCAGTCATTGTTCAGCAATAAAAAAGCGCTATTATACCCACGCAAAATTATTTAAGTGGAAACCACACCACTCTCCCATTCAAAGTAAGAAGGAAAGAAAAGGCATGAGCGAAAAGAGACACGTGTATTTGTTTCAAGATGGCGACGGTAAAAATAAAAAACTATTAGGTGGCAAAGGGGCTAACCTCTGCGAGATGACGCAATTCGGATTGAACGTCCCACCTGGATTCGTGATTACAACGGAAGCCTGTCTCGATTATCTAGCAACGGATTCCAAGACCCTGCCGGACGGCGTGATGGATCAGGTCCGCGCCGAGATGGCCAAGGTGGAAGAGATGACGGGCAAGGGATTTGGCGACGCGGATAACCCACTGCTGGTCTCCGTGCGTTCCGGTTCCGCCATGTCGATGCCCGGCATGATGGATACCATTCTCAACCTGGGTTTGAATGCGGATACCCTCAAGGGGGTGATCAAGCAGACCGGTGACGCCCGATTCGGTTACGATGCCTATCGCCGCTTCATCCAGCTGTTCGGCAAGGTGGCGCTGAATGTGCCGGACGAAGTGTTCGATGCACAATTCGATGAAGTAAAACAGAAGGCCCATGTAACCGCGGATGTAGGTCTGTCCGGGGATGATCTGAAAGAGATCAGCGAGCGTTTTCTCAAGGTCATCGAAGAACACACCGGCCGCCCCTTTCCTGAAGATCCTTTCGATCAACTGGAGATCTCCATCAAGGCGGTGTTCGGCTCCTGGGGTGGTAAGCGTGCGGTGGATTACCGTCGCGAGTTCAAAATCACGCCGGATATGGCCAATGGCACCGCGGTGAATATCTGCACCATGGTGTTTGGCAACCGCGGCGATGACTCCGCCACCGGCGTGGGATTCACCCGTAACCCGGGCACCGGTGAGAATAAGCTGTATGGAGAGTACCTGGTGAATGCCCAGGGTGAGGATGTGGTGGCGGGTATCCGTACCCCCAAGCCCATCGATCGCCTGGCTGACGAGATGCCGGAGATGGCCAAGCAACTCGAGGAGCTGCGGCAGAATCTCGAGACCCATTATAAGGAAATACAGGATTTCGAGTTCACCATCGAGCGTGGCATTCTCTATTGCCTGCAGACCCGTAACGGCAAGATGAACGCGGTCGCCATGGTTCGCACTTCAGTAGAGATGGTGGATGAGGAGCTGATCACCAAGGAAGAGGCCCTGCTGCGCATCGATCCTGCCTATCTGGAACAGATGCTCTATCCGCGCATGGACCCCAATTCAAAAGCAGAGCCGATCGCACAAGGCCTCCCCGCATCTCCCGGAGCGGCCAGCGGGCTGGCGGTGTTCGATGCGGATCGGGCCGAGATCATGGGCAAGGATCAGGGACAGAAGGTGATCCTGGTGCGTGAGGAGACCAAGCCGGAAGATATTCATGGCTTCTTTGCCTCCGAGGGTATTCTCACCAGTCGCGGCGGCAAGACCTCGCATGCAGCGGTGGTGGCGCGTGGCATGGGCAAACCCTGTGTGGCGGGCGCCGAAGGCATCCATGTGGATGTGGAGCGCCGCGAAGCGGTGGTTGGCGGCATTGTGATTCGTGAAGGCGATATGATTACCATCGACGGTAGTAGTGGTAACTTTTTCCTGGGCTCGATCCCGATGGTGGAGCCTGATTTTACCGAAGAGCTGAACCGACTGCTGCGCTGGGCCGATGAAGAGGCCTATCTGCGGGTCATGGCCAATGCGGATACCCCCATCGATGCCCAGCACGCCATTAAATATGGCGCCAAAGGTATAGGTCTGTGCCGTACCGAGCGCATGTTCAACGCGGTGGATCGCCTGCCAGTGGTGATCGAGATGATTGTGGCGGAAGACGAGGCCCAGCGTCAGGTGGCGCTGGACAAACTGCTGCCGATGCAACGGGCCGATTTCAAGGGCATCTTCGAGGCGATGTCACCGCGGCCGGTGACCATCCGCCTGCTCGATCCGCCGATTCATGAGTTCCTGCCCTCTGAACAGCAATTGATCAGTGATCTGGAACAGTTGCAGCATCTGCGCAATACGGTGCGTGGCATGTCGGTGCTGGCCAGCAGCATGATGCTGCTGCACGATCCGGCTACCGCCAAGCAGGAGGCCGACTCCATGCGCCACATGGTGGAAGAGGAGCTGGTGGAACAGTCCATCGAGAAAAAGGAGACCATGTTGCGCAAGGTCCGGGTACTGACCGAAACCAACCCAATGCTAGGGCATAGAGGCGTGCGCTTGGGTATCACCTTCCCTGAGATCTACGGCATGCAGATCCGCGCCATTCTGGAAGCCGCGGCAGAGTGTGCGGCGAAGGATATGGAGGTGCATCCCCAGATCATGGTGCCCCAGGTCTGTACCGCCGAAGAGCTGAAGTATGTCTCAAAAATGGTCGACGAGATTCGCCAAAGTGTGGAGGAGGAATCTGGCCAGAAACTCGATTTCCGCTTCGGCACCATGATCGAGGTGGTGCGCGCCTGTATGCGGGCCGATTCGTTGGTGGAAGAGGCGGAGTTCTTCTCCTTTGGCACCAACGACCTGACTCAGGCTGCCTTCTCATTCTCCCGCGAGGATGCCGAGAACAAATTCCTGCCATTGTACAACCAGCGCAACATCCTTCAGGACAATCCATTCGAGGTACTGGATGAAAAGGGTGTCGGCAAGCTGATGGAACTGGCCGTGAAGTGGGGGCGTGAGAAAAAGCCCGATTTGAGCGTCGGAATCTGTGGTGAGCATGGTGGCCATCCGGCCTCGATCGCCTTCTGCCACAAGATTGGGCTCAACTATGTCTCCTGCTCGGGTCCACGGGTGCCGGTAGCCCGTCTGGCGGCGGCGCATGCCAAGCTGTTGGCG
>CBDVCD010000134.1:0-8927 GCA_965372385.1 uncultured Gammaproteobacteria bacterium
TTTATCAGCGCTTTGTTACGCATGGTTGCATAGGGAAAACGGGAAACTTCAGATAGATAGTTTACCTTGTCACATATTTTACCTATTAAATACGACCCTGGCCCCTTTAGCCTGCTGGCCCCTTTAGCCGCGCTCTTTTGGATAACCCATTTATTGCTCTCTCTGCCCTCTCTCATTGATTATTGAAGTCCCATTCTACGGGGTGGACTTCTATCCTGACAGAGGGGGGCTCTCACGATCTAACCTTATTCGTTATGTTTCTATTTCTACTTCGTATATATATTTAATGCGCTTTCTATTGAACTCGTTTGTAGCCGCAATTTTCTTCAGTGCCTCAGTCACATTGGCTGTTATACCTCCATACTTTCTTCTATCTTCTTCACTTGATACTTGAAGATTTCTGAATGTTAGAAGACCGCCTCTAATTTTAGTGGTCATGTCATCTGGAGCATCCATCATCCACTCAAAATAATCATCCGCACTTAATGAGCCAAGAAATTCTATATCTTCAGGGTTCCAACCACTATTGATGGCTATTTTCAAAGCAACTTCATCAATACTCATATTCTTTGATTGTTCACGTATTTCATTGATTTTTTCAACCAAAACAGGGTGCTTTATCCTTCCCATACTCCAAGAATCTCTAGGGTTAACGCTTTTTAGCATCTCCTCATGAACCTTAATGTACTCATCAATATAGCCCGTTACGTTTTCCCCGTACTCTTCAAGCACATCGATCGCAGATGAAAAATCATTTAGCTTGATTTTGTCCAAGTCACTACTTAGTATGGAACGAAGCTCGGTTTTAAACTCATCTAGATTGTCATTGAATGATTCCGAGTATATGTCCCACGCCCTACCTAAGGCCTCACTTGTAATATCGACCTCTATCTCCTTAGAGAGTTGGGTTATTTTTTCCCTAAACTTATCTCTATCAGCAAAACCATGCTTTAAGTAATCTGATATTTCTTCATCATATATTGCACTTCTTAGAGATAAGTTTGTTGCAATTGATTTATATTTTTTGGTGCTTTCATCTTCCTTTTTCTCTTCGTCAGAAAGAATAGAAAGCCATGAGTTACCATGTAGCTGGTCATGAACGAAATCAAAAGGAAGTGCATCGTCAGATTTATAATATGACCAGCAAAATAATGAAATATGCGTTAACCATTCATCTACAAGCCTTTGTTCGCTGCCTTCCACAAATTCCCAAAGCACATCCAGCATCCATTTTATTTTCTTTATTACTCTAATATTCTTAATGTTTAATTCTTTAACCAACTCTAGTAATTTTGTATAGTACTCTGCATTACAATCAATAACGCATTGCAAATTCTCATCATGTGGTGGATTGTAGTTTAATTCTATATCTACAACCTTTTCTCTATATGTTTTGAAATCCTCTTTATCCTTGTCGTTATCGAGTGATTTCTCGTTAAATACAAGAACAACTTTACATGATTTTCTTTGGGCAAGTTCATCTACTAGACCCATAACCTCCTTTATAGAAAGTGATTCACTTTTTCTTTCAATATCATCTATGCAGATTATATAATTACTGACCATCCCATATTCTAAGGAAGAAATTAGCGAGGCATATTGTTTTAGAAATGGGGCGTCCTTTGAAAACTTTGTAAACCAACCAAGGAAGGGAGCTTTATTTTTTGATGTTTTTATTGCATCCCTAATCCATGGAAGACGATTAAATATTCTACTTTCTTCTTCAAAAGAGCTATCAAAACTATCATCTACTGTACTCTCGGATTTGATAGGCTTTGATGAATGAAAAATAGATTGCTTTACATCACTAAGGCTTGATTTACCAAATAGTGAAATATAACTATATGCAACTTGTTTACATTGAGGTGATTTAACTTGCTCTTTAATGTAATTATTCCAAAAATAGGTTTTTCCAACTCCCCATTTTCCTTTTACAACTGCAACTTGCATGTCACCGCCAAAAAAGACATCGAGTGACATTTTAATTATTTGCACAGTTTCTCCTTAAAAACATAACTAATTATTCTACAGACCTGCATATGTCCACCCAAATAATCTCCGCACATACAGACCAAGGGCCTTTCCTTAACAACTATGCAGTCTATCTCTGCAAATCCGGAGATATCCAGAAGTAGCCGGGCGGCCTTGACCGCGCCACTTCATCTGTCAGGAATGGCCTGACAATTTGAGCTTTTTTCGACCGGCCCCTCGCCTGATCAGCGGGATGATTCTGCATCACCCATGCGCCGGAATCGGCCATGACGCAGGAAATGCAGGCTCTGCTCGATCACCTCATCGGCATCCATGATAAAGGGGTGGGTGTATGGCACTACCAGGAAATCACGCATACCCTCGAGTTTCGCGCGCTCAACCGAAACCTTGCCATCATCCACACCCGGAATCATCTCCGCCAGCCAGCCATCGAAAAATGCGTGGCGGTTGCCTGTGATAATGCCGACTGGATAGTTCACCGGCCCCAGCCTCGCCGGCAGTCCCTCGGGACCGGTGATCAGTTGCTGACCAGCGGGACCATTGAACCACTGGTAAAATATCTGATCCTTGAGTTCGTCGGCCACTTCGCTACCCTGGTTGGGTGGACTCAGCATGACGACACGACCGAGATTGCCCAGTGGATGTCGACCCAGGTAGTAACGCACCAGAATACCGCCGAGCGAATGGGTCAGGAAATGAACGACCCTGGCCTCCCCGCACTGCTCCAGTGAACGGGAGATGACATCTTCGGCCAACACCTCCACAGGTTTTTCACGCGAAGGGTAACCCAGGTTCACGGTGAAAAATCCCGCGTCTTGCAACGCCTCTTCTATTTTCTCGAGCGAATAACTGGTTCTTGCCAGACCATGTAACAGGATCACGCATTCATTAGCCCGCGGTGTCTGAACCCTGTCCGCGAAGGCCTGGGTATGACCGAAAACGAACAGCAGACATAAAAACAGGCCGAACTGATACCACTGTGCTACCAATTGGATCTGACTCCCAACTCAAAAATCCACCGGCAGATAGAAGAAGACGAAACGACCCTGCTCGATATCGACCTTGAGGGTCGCACCATGGTAAACGCCATAGTCCACATAGCCTGGTACCGCGCTATGCTGATGACACTCACTGGCATGCTGGGGTGATTCGAAATCCCGGTCATGGTCGTACCAGGAGAGCAGCATATGCTCGCCCAGCCGTGTCTCCGCCTCCCTGCTTGCCAGTTCCATGGCCTCCAGATAGTCTTTCAGTGGTGGATCGGGATCGAGCTCCACCTGGATGATGTGAGACATATCGGGGGGTTGAGGAATCGGACAGGAATAGCCTGAATCCGGATTTTGCTCGCTCATAATAAAACCTGGCCACTCTTTGGTTCATCACATGGGGCTACTTTATACTAGCTGTCCACTCAAATGTCTCGAGACAGCAAGCGATGATCACAATCTACGGCATTCCCAACTGTGACACCATGAAAAAGGCCCGCAACTGGCTCGACGAGCACGACATCGAATACCGGTTCCACAACTTCAAGAAAGAGGGTCTGGACAAGCAACTGCTGCTCAGCTGGGTCGAGGAGCTGGGCTGGGAGACTCTGCTCAACAAACGGGGCATGATGTGGCGCAAGCTGGACGATACTACCAAGGCGAACATCGACCAGGCCAGTGCCATCCAGGTCATGCTGGAGATCCCCTCGATCATCAAGCGACCGGTGCTGGCTACTGGCAAGGGCCACCACGTCGGCTTCAGCGAGAGTCGATACCAGTCGATCTTCGGTTAATCCCATCTGCCCGGCGAGGTTTATCCGACTGATTTGCGTCTCCCCTCCCGGCGGTTTTTGCCTGTATAATGGCGCGCTTTTCCATCGCACAGGACAGGTTTGTTTCGACAATCTGTATCTTCTTCGTCCGGGGAGAGCAAATGTGCAAGTTCCACCGGTGCGGTCTAATTCCAAGGTATGTCACATGATCAAGATCAATGAGAACTACAGCAAGCTCCAGGCCTCCTATCTCTTTTCCGACATCGCCAAACGGGTCAGTGCATTTCAGCAGGCCAACCCGGACAAGAGCATCATCAAGCTGGGTATCGGTGATGTGACCCGCGCCCTGCCCGAGGCCTGCATCAAGGCCTTTCATGCCGGTGTTGACGAGATGGCGAGCGACAGCTCCTTCCATGGCTATGGACCTGAGCAGGGCTACGATTTCCTGCGCGAAGCGATCGCCAAGCATGACTATCAGGATCGCGGCTGCAACGTGGCGGCCGACGAGGTCTTCGTCAGCGATGGCGCCAAATGCGACTCCGGCAACTTCCAGGAGATCTTCGCCACCGACATCACCGTAGCCATTCCCGACCCGGTTTACCCGGTCTATGTGGACACCAATGTGATGGCGGGTCGCAGTGGTTCGGCAAAAGACGGCCGCTATGCAGGCCTGGTCTACCTGGACGGCAACCGGGAGAACGGCTTCATTCCCGGCCTGCCCAGCGAGCCGGTGGATCTGATCTACCTCTGCTTCCCCAACAACCCCACCGGGGCGACCGCGACCAAGCAGCAGCTGCAACAGTGGGTCGACTACGCCAAGGCAAACAAGGCCCTGATCCTGTTCGATGCCGCCTACGAGGCCTTCATCCAGGACGATGCCCTGCCCCGCTCCATCTACGAGATGGAGGGCGCTCGCGAGGTGGCCATCGAGTTCCGCAGCTTCTCCAAGAACGCCGGCTTCACCGGTACGCGCTGCGCCTATACAGTGGTGCCCAAACAGTGCATGGCCTATACCGCGGCCGGTGACAAGGTGGCAGTGCATGGCCTGTGGAACCGCCGCCACACCACCAAGTTCAACAGTGTCTCCTACCCGGTACAGCGGGCCGCCGAGGCGGTCTACAGCGAGGCGGGCCAGGCGCAGATAAAAGAGCTGATTGGCTCCTATATGCACAATGCCAGATACATCCGCGAACAGATGGAGGCATGGGGCTACGACTGCATCGGCGGCGAGAACTCCCCCTACATCTGGATCGATGCCAAAAGCGACTCCTGGGACTTCTTCGACACCCTGCTGAACAAAGCAGGCGTGGTCTGCACCCCCGGCGCAGGCTTCGGTAAATGCGGTGAGGGTTACATCCGCATCAGCGCCTTCAACAGCTTCGAGAATGTACAAACTGCGATGCAGCGCATCAGCGAGGCTTTATCCTAGTCATTCGTTCACCACGAAGGATACAAAGTTAACGAAGTCGTAATTATTCACCACCCGTAGGAGCTGCCCATGGCTGCGATGAGCTACGAAAGTCGCTTTGGGTGAAGATACCGAAAAGGCTTGCCGCCTTTGTTCGCAGCCATGGGCAGCTCCTACGGAGTGTTCAGGATCTTCAACCATAGCCAATTTCACAAATTAAGCAGTCGTAGCCATGCCCATATCCAAAGACTTTGCCAACCGCCTCTCCACTTCGTTGGAGAAGATCGCGGAACATTACGGCACTCCTTTTCACCTCTATGACGAAAAGGGCATCCGCGAGACGGGCAAAGGCCTGAACCAGGCCTTTGCCGGTATCGAGGGTTTCAAGGAGTACTTTGCGGTCAAGGCCCTGCCCAATCCCCATATCATGCAGATCATGCGGTCCATGGGTTTCGGTTTCGACTGCAGCTCCATCGCGGAGCTGAAGCTCAGCCGGGATCTGGGCGCCAGTGGCGAGGAGATCATGTTCACCTCGAACGACACCAGTCCCGCGGATTTCGCCGCGGCGGAAGCGGATGGCGGCTGTGTGCTCAATCTGGACGACATCTCTCTCATCGACAAGGTTCCGCACATGCCGGAGCTGGTCTGCTTCCGCTATAACCCGGGTGAACGGCGTAGCGGTAACAGCATCATCGGTAACCCGATCGAGGCGAAATACGGCGTCGCCCATGAGCAGTTACTGGATGCCTACCGGCAGGTAAAGGAGCGAGGGGCGAAGCGTTTCGGCCTGCACACCATGCTGGCCTCCAATGAGCTGAATCACAGCTACATGGTGGAGACCACCCGCATGCTGCTGGAGCGGGTAGAGTGGATCTCCTCCCAACTGGGCATTAACTTCGATTTCATCAATATTGGTGGGGGTCTGGGTATCCCCTACCGGCCGGAGCAGCAGCCTCTCGACATCGAGGCCATGGCCAGGGAGATCGGCGAGCTCTTCGAGGTCTTCAGAAGCCGCAACGACTATGCACCCAAACTCTATATGGAGAGCGGCCGTTTCATGACCGGCCCCCACGGGGTGCTGGTCACCCGGGCGATCAACCGGAAGGAGATCTACCGCACCTATGTGGGAGTGGACGCCTGCATGTCTGCCCTGATGCGACCGGGGATGTATGGCGCCTACCACCATATCGATGTGCTGGGTAAGACCGGAGAGCAGGAGATAGTGGATGTAGCCGGTTCCCTCTGCGAGAACAACGACAAGTTCGCCATCCAGCGTGCCCTGCCGAAGATCCAGGATGGGGATCTGCTCTACATCCATGACAGCGGCGCTCACGGTCATGCCATGGGCTTCAACTACAATGGCAAGTTCAGGCCCAAGGAGCTGTTGCTGCGGGAAGATGGGACAGTGGAGTTGATCCGCCGGGAAGAGACCCTGGAGGATCTATTCGCGACCTTGCGCTTCGAGCCGGACACCTACAACCCTGCCGGTTAACAACCTGAAGTTTAGGGCCACGGAAAAAAAGATTTGTCCTATCTCACGACCCTCGTCGGGACGATATGCACTGGCATGGTTGATTTGCGTAACACACCTTCACTGGTACTGCCTAGCAGCAGCTTGGCCGCCATTCCTTTACCGTGAGTGCCCAGTAGGATCATATCGACCGATAACTTCTCTGCCTCGGCCAATATCTCATTCGCAGCTGTGCCCTGAACCAGTAGCGCATGACTATCCACGCCAGCATCACGCAACTCCTGACTGATCTGCCGCAGGCGGTTGTGTTCCTGCCGATATCGTTTGGCGAGACTGTCCCGCATCGTCTGAGGGTCAGGTTCGATCCCCCCCATGAGGAGATCAGGCTCATAGGTACTGAATAAAGGTCCAGGTTCGGGCGCCGTCACATGCAGCAGGGTGACACTGGCAGAGAGGGCCCGGGCAAGCACCTCCGCCTGTTTGATCACCTTTTCAAAGGCATCGGAAAAATCGATGGCCACCAGGATCTTAGACATACTCATCTATGCCTAAAACTGCACTGACATAATCCCGTTCAGCACTCTGTTCCAGAGATTGATAGGCGGACAGGGCCCGTTGTGATCTGAGGTCGTTACTCATTTGATTTTGCTGGACAGCCTGGCGAGAACGGAAACGCAACAGTAGCGCATCCACCTGCTTACTGTCCTTCACTGCCCGAAGCGTCAAGGTTTGGACAGGCTCAATTGGACGCTGGGCACTATCGGCCCTACCGGACCGAATCCCGACAGTCAGGTTGCTTGAAGCAGGGATGAGTGAACTGTTGATCTCCACCGTATCGTTATGCGCAATGATGTTATTGATATTATTAAACGGTTTGACTAACGATTATAACCCATTGTAAAGCTGATATAAGGAATGGCTTGTACAAAATACCCCCCCACCCTAACCCTCCCCCTGAGGGGGGTGTCGCAAAAGCTCCCTCTCCCCCAGGGAGAGGGCTGGGGTGAGGGGATCGGAACAGCTAATGCTTTGATTTTTAACCCCCTCATCCCAGCCTTCTCCCGAAGGGAGAAGGAGTCGCAGCCTTTTACAACACCCTCCTGAGGGGGAGGGAACCGTCTTTATCAATCAGCTACCAAACATATCATTGGTGATATTCTCGAACCAACCATGGGCGTAGTGGGCCTCCCTGGCAAGCTGCTGCTTGCTGGCATCCTTGGGGGTCAAACCGCCCGCGCCCTTGATCTTAACAATCAGGTTTTTCTCCTTATTGTATTTGTAGATGGCACTGACCGAGATACCATAGTCCTCACCTATTACGCTGTAACAGGTATTCTGGAACGACGGCATGCCCGGTTCCCGATCGTTAAAGAGGTCAACGATCGCCATGGCGCAGGCCTTGGCCTGAACATTGGCGCTGTAACCCGATTTCGGCATCTTGGAGGCCGCGCTGGTATCCCCGATGACATGGATGTTCGGCTGCAGGCTCGACTCGAATGTTTGCTTGTTGATCGGACACCAGTCACCCTTGACCAGCCCGGCGGAGAAGGCGATCTTGCCGGCCTTTTGTGGCGGGATGATGTTAATAACATCCGCCTTGAAATCCTCCACGGCCGCTGACACGGTCATGCTGCCCGCATCCACACTCTCAACCTTGCCACCGTCCGCATTGGAGACCCACTCGATCAGGCTGTTCTCGGTGCCATAACCATACAGGCGTTTCCAGCCCTGCACGAACAGCCCCTTCTTGGCGAACTTGTCCTTGGCGTCGAGGATGATGATCTTCGACTTGGGCTTGTGCTGCTTGAGATAGCCGGCGATCTGGCTGGCGCGCTCATAGGGCCCTGGTGGGCAGCGGAAAGGATTGCCCGGCGGTGCGATGACTACCGTGCCACCATCACGCATGGCCTCGAGCTGTTTGCGCAAGATAACCGTCTGAGGGCCCGCCTTCCAGGCGTGGGGTATCTTTTCCGCAACGCCGGCATCATAGCCTTCGATCGTCTCCCACTTGAAATCTATACCGGGTGAGACGATGGCACGATCATAATCGAAGGAGAGCCCACCCTTGGTCATCACCTTGCGTGCCTGCGGATCGATCTGGGTCACCCAGTCATGCACCACATTGACGCCGAGCGACTTCAGGCCCTCATAGCCGAAGCGGATGGAATCCATGCTCCGCTCACCGCTCAGCACCTCATTGCTCATGAAGCAGGTGTGGTAATGGGTATTCGCCTCGATCAATGTCACTTCGATGCTGTTATCGAACTTGCGCAGGTATCTTGCCGCGGTAGCGCCAC
>CBDVCD010000135.1:0-8886 GCA_965372385.1 uncultured Gammaproteobacteria bacterium
TCGAATGTAACGGAATTATTTTTATGTAAGTTAGTTCCAGTACGGTCATGGATATATAAAGCAACAATCGGACCAACGACAATATCATTATGTTTTTATTAAAATAATCTATAAATTCCTCACGCTAGTCGGGTTGAATTGTAAAATTTACCAACACTTTAGGCTGAAGGAAAAGCCTAGGAAATCCTGGTTAGTCGTTTCAACTCGGAGCTTACCGAAGATCGCCGAACGACACTGCAGCGATGCACTTTCATTCGACTCGACAGGTTGCCGAATCTGACCTGTATGGGCCTGATGCTCCAGTCGAAATCGGATGAGGAGTTAAATTCCTGATATAGTTGATGGCATAATCTCAGTCAGAGGAAGCAGTTATGCATTGCCTGCACAGGCTCTTTTCGGTTGTGCCTGGATGGGTGAGGGTGATGGCTCTCATGATTATGCTGAGCATTGCCCGGCCAGGGGCTGCTGAAACCAGCGTGGATGAACCGGAGACCTATCTTTTCGGCGTCGTGCCGCAATTCAACGCGACAGATATCATGGCAATCTGGCGTCCGATTCTGGATGCGCTGGAAATGGAAACGGGCCTACGCTTCAGGCTGGTGGGATCCGACAGCATCCCAGCCTTTGAAAAGGAATTCTCCGTTGGTCGTTTCGATTTCGTCTACATGAACCCCTATCATTTTGTCCATGCTGAGCGATCACAGGGTTACCGACCGCTGGTGCGCGATGTTGGCAACATGCTCTTCGGCATCATTGTGGTACGCAAAGACAGCCCCCTTCAGTCCGCCAGTGATCTGCACGGCAAGGTCGTAGCCTTTCCAGCCCCCAATGCACTGGGCGCTTCTTTAATGCCCAGGGCGGAATTTCAAAACACCTACAGCATCAAGATTGAACCTGATTATGTGCGCAGCCACAGCTCTGTCTACCTGAATGTTGTGCTTGGCAAGACGGACGCCGGTGGCGGCGTGCAAAAGACCCTGGCGCAGCAGCCGGAACAGGTGAGGGATAAATTGCGCATTATTTACCGTACTCAGGAGGTGGTACCGCATCCCGTGGCGGCACACCCGCGAGTACACATCGAGATTCGTGAACAGGTCAAGGAGGCATTGCTGTCTCTGGGGCAATCGGAACAGGGCAAGAGGCTTCTATCCAGGGTGCCGATCAGGACGATCGGTCCGGCCTCCTCCGAAGACTACCAACCCTTGCTGGATTTTGGTCTAGAGCCTCTTTATCAGGACGACTGATCCACGATGGGCATCAGGTTCAAATTGCTGATCCCATTGCTGGCACTGGCCATCCTTTTCCTGCTCGGCTTCAAGTTGCTGGTATGGCCGCGTTTCCTCACGACGCAACTGGAACAGCACATTGACGGTGAGCAAAAACGGGTAGAGATACTCGGTACCGCGTTGATCCACCCGCTACGCAATTCTGACCTGGCGCAGGTCTATAGCATCCTGAGCAGTGTGCTGGAGAACCATCCCCACTGGCGCCATGTCATCCTGAAAGATGTTGACGGCACGCGTATCTATCCGCTTCACGAAACAACGCTGCCAGCGGATGAAAACCTGGTGGAATTGCAACATTCCATAACCTTCTTCAACACGCACGTAGGTAAGCTACTGGTTACCATTAACTTGCTCCCGATCCACCAGCAGCATGACCGTTTTGCTCGGGAAAGCGGGTTGCTGATTATCGTATTACTGGCTGTGGCGATAATGGTCAGTATTCCATTCCAGGAAAAGTTGATCACAACTCCCTTGAAATCACTGGCCACGGCCGCCCGGCAAATGGCGGGGGGCAACTTCGAGGCACGCCTACCAAAAAATGGGCACGACGAGGTTGGTCAGCTGATCCGTTCTTTTCGTGGTATGCGTGAGGAGGTCAAAAGCTACCAGGACAGGCTTCACGAGCTGGCCCATCATGATACCCTGACTGGCCTGCCTAACCGCATGATGTTCCTGGACCGGCTGGAGCATGCCATGGCGCACGCCCATCGTGCTGACAAGCCGCTCGGGCTGCTGTTCCTGGACGTGGACAATTTCAAGGCGATTAACGACACCCTGGGGCACTCTGCTGGTGATGCATTGATTGTATCGGTTGCCGAACGGCTGACTTCCATCATGCGTGAAGGTGATACCACCGCGCGTCTGGGCGGTGATGAATTCATGATGATTGTGGAAACCATGGGCCATGTTGACGAGGCAGGAGCTGCCGCCCAAAGGATCGTTAACGCTTTTTACGCTCCTGTTCAGGCTGGCGAACACGAGATTCCGGTCACGGTAAGTATTGGCATCACCACTTACCCGCGGGACGCGAGCGAAATATCCAGCCTGGTGCAGAACGCAGATATCGCCATGTATCGGGCCAAGGCGGCAGGTGGAGGCACCTACTGCTTCTTTTCCGACGACGAAAGAGCACATGATCAGGCAGGTCTGGAGATGCGCAGCAAGCTGTATTACGCATTGGAGAAAAACCAGTATTTTCTCGAATACCAGCCACGTCTTGACCTGAGCACAGGCAAACCCAATTGTTTGGAAGCGCTTATCCGTTGGCGTCCACCCGGAATGGGTCCGCTCGGCCCGATGGAATTCATTCCCTTGCTGGAACAAACCGGCCTGATCGTTGACGTCGGGGAGTGGGTCATTCGACAAAGCTGCCGCTTCGTACGTGCTCAGCTTGATGCGGGACGAGAAGTCCTCAATGTATCCGCCAACCTGTCCGCCAGGCAGTTTCGTGATCCTCACCTGTTGGCGAAGATAGAAAATGCCTTAAACGAGTACGCCGTACCTGCATACCATCTGGAATTGGAACTGACTGAAGGGCTGGTGATGGAAAACACCCAGACTGCGCTCAAGGTGCTGGATGCACTGCATGCAATGGGCGTCCGTCTGTCCATAGACGACTTCGGCACCGGGTATTCCTCATTGAGCTATCTCAAACGTTTCCCCGTGGACTTTCTAAAGATAGATCGCTCATTCATTGCCGATCTGCCCGATGACAAGGATGACGCCGCTATCGTGAAAGCCATCATTGCGCTAGCCAGGAACCTGGGTGTGGCAACCGTCGCAGAGGGTGTGGAAACTGAACAGCAGGCCAAGCTTTTGAAGCTTGAGGGGTGTGATGTGGTTCAGGGCTTCCTCTATAGCCGTCCTATCGGTGAAGCGGAAGTCATGGACTGGATCACCCATTACAACAGAGAAAAAACCCGCCCATTCGATTTCCGACACGATCTGTCAGATCAATCTTGATTTCTTACACCTGGTCAGTCCGAAAAAAAATAGCTTGAACCGGGCTGTCCCCTCACCATACCAGTCAGCGCGGTAAAATGAACACGGAAAGCTGTTGATCGATGAAAATTTTCTCAACTGATTATCTGAGCAACTCCGGCCTGACCATCCAGTCAATCTGCCAGTGTGCATCGCTCATGCGCTCCAAACAGACGACGCTGCCCGGTTGAAAACCAGTGAGGGGCCTGTTCTCATCCTCGACAACCAGATGTGACACCAGTTTGGCCATGAATGGCAGGTGGCCGACGACGAGCGTATCTTTGTCCCAGCTTTCACTCTGCCAGTCAAACGCCTTGGGATTGTCGTTGGGATTGATCAGGCCACTGGTCTCCAGTTCCACCCCTGGTGCTATTGCCTCCGCCAGACGCCCGGCGGTCTGACGAGCACGCAACTTTTCACTATGGATCACCCGCTCGACCCGAATATCCGCCTGTTTAAGAAATATCGCAAGCCGATCAACATCCTCCTGGCCTTGCTCGGCTAGGGGCCGATCGGGATCGACATCCTTCGCAACGGCCATGCCATGCTGTACGAGATAGAGTTTCATGTCCGCCACCCCCTATGCACAATTGAATGAATCTCCGGTGAATACATCTCTGATGTGTAAATTATGGCAAAAAACCAGCGCCACATCACCGGATTCGGCAGGCACTGGCAAGACGACTGTCTCAACTTGTTGAGACATGGGGGAAATCGTTGTCAGAGAGCAATTTTGGCTTGAGTTGGTCGGTAACGGATGATGATAATGTATATCAGTTAATTTCATATTCTATACTTTCATTATCAGCCGCAGGGCGGGGCCTGTTAATGGGCCCTAACAAAGCGAGGTGTTCTATGGATAAGCTGCAAGCTCAGACTGCCTGCAAGGAGGGACGGATAGCCGAACTGGTGATTGAACCGGCCGATACGGGCAATGGTTGGATGATTCTAGTGTGTGAAAAGCAGGGTGATCGCCATAAACTCACGGATCATAGTGGCTTTGAAAAGGTGTATCACGATCTGGATCATGCAACCGCGGCGGCAAAGGCCATTGGATCCGTCAGCCTAAGGATCGAAGAACCTTTCTGATGCTTTTTTACCCCAAATGATGACGCTCGTCGCGGGTAAAACGCCGCAGCCGATAGAGCGTCCAAGTGTCTGTACTCCCTCTTCCACACATACCATAACGGAAGGGTGGGGTCAGATGTGGCAGGACGTAACGTAGATCTGTATACCAGACACAACTCTCCCCCTCAATCTGGTCGATTCGATACAAAACTGGGAATCTCGCAAACCGCCGGAACTCGACAAAAGGCGCCAGCTGCCATACCTCTTTGACAAAATCCCGCTGATTATCCACGTCACCATAGAGGCTGTGAGTTTTCCAGGTCAACGCATTTGGCGGTTGATAGGCAGACCACAATTCCCCTAACCATCCCAGTTTATTGGCCAACGGTAGACTGCCTTCGATATAAGCGAGATTCACCAGGGCCATATGGTGCTGCTGCCCGTCGGAGACGAGAATCAACCAGTTGAAGGGTGAGAGTGGTTGCGGCAGGGCATGGATGGTTGATTGCTCCACTCCTTCGGTCTTTACAAACTTTTCACCGAGAGATATAGCCTGTTGCTGCAAAAACAGCTGAAACCCCAGGTAGCCTGCTAATGCCAGCAGACCGAGGCGTGCACTCGCTCTCGGATAAGGCAGCAGCAGGGAGGCTGTCAAACCACCGATAACAAGCGCGCTAAAGTAAGGATCGATGGGAAATGTCGTTGCAAATGCCACGCGGATATCGGAAATCGGCGATAGGATTTGAGTGCCGTAAGCCGTAATGAGGTCGGACCCTATGTGAGACAGCAACGCCAACAAGCATATCCCCACGAAGTGCTTCCAATTGGCCCTATTACGAAACAGAAAGGCGAATAGTATACCGAGCAGTAACGCCCAGATGGGTGCCAGCACCAGTGAATGGGTAGGGCCTCTGTGCCACTCGGCAAGGAACGTCAGAGGGGCGATCCAGAAACTCAGATAATCAATGTCGGGAAAGGCAGCGGCAAGCCCCCCTACCAGGATGGATGTTCTGCTATCGACCCCGCCAAAGCGGCCCTTTGCGGGTGTGGTGGCACGTACCACCAGGCTACCAAGCAGTGCATGGGTCAGCGTGTCCATGGCCGCCTAGGTCGAGCCGGCAAGCAATCGAATAGACTCCGTGGATCTATCCATCTTTACATGGCCCTAGGATGGTTTGTCGGTCTGCATGTTGTCTTTAGACCGGGTTTGATCGGGGTGGCAGTTAAACAGGGAACTGGAGCGCTCCAGTTGTTGCTGGAGGAAGTGTCCGGTTCGTTCAGAGTCAAACGATTCGTCGAACATCCAATAGGTAAAGGTTGCAAGATAGATGCTGGTATGTATCGTCTCCTCGACGGCACGCCTGGGGAAGCTAGCTTTATACCCCGCCGCCTCACGCATCCACTGTACCGTTCGACTGATCCTCATCAATCCCGGAATCTGGATATGGATATGTCCGGGTTCCAGTTTTCCCAGAATCATCTGCCGCGTAACCCGTCGATGACTGGACAATGCACTCAGCCAGGTCATCATCACCCTGTGCATACGCTGTTGGCAGCTAAGCTGGCTCTGGGCCTGTCCAGTGGTGTCCGCCAGCATGGCGCTGTCGGCCCGGTCGAACCAGGCATCCACCAATTGATCTTTTTCACTGAATTCTGCACGGATATCACCGAGAGAGAGCGACAGGCTGGATGCGACTTCGTGCAGGCGAACGGCCTCCCAGCCATTGGATTCCGCCAGCGCCATGGCTGTATCCACAATCTGTTGTTTTACCGTTGTCTCATTCATTGCGGGCTGCGCCTTGTCTTGGCCAATTTGGGAAGCTCTGCATCCTAAGTTATCACCTGGATGGCGTACAAGTTCCATACACAGATTCAGGACGGGATTGCGTGAAAATGTCCCAGTGTTTGACTCAAGTATAGCTGACTCCTGAAACAGTTAGGATTCAGTGTATTATGCATGCGGCTAAGCGTGGATTGCGGGTATTCCAAGCGGCTTTACCGACCAAGTGCTCCCAATTTTAATATAAGCATTGTTGACCGAATACCGGGAACGGTAGCTTAATCGAGTCCGACGATACACAAATCGGAAAAGTTACTATGCTAAATTTGGTTTGTATTCGTTCAACACAGACAAGGAGATACCACAATGACTGATATTACCGGTTTACTGGGAGAAGAGGCGGAAAGCCTCCTCGGACATACCTGTACCACCATCTCCAAAAAGATGCTCCATCTGCCCGGTCCCGATTACGTGGACCGGGTGGTGGCGATCAAGGATCGTAAGCCGGGGGTGCTGCGCTCGCTGCAGACCCTGTTCAATACCGGCCGACTGGCGGGCAGCGGCTACCTCTCCCTGCTGCCGGTGGATCAGGGCGTGGAACATTCGGCAGGAGCCTCCTTCGCCCCCAACCCGATCTATTTCGATCCGGAGAAGATCGTCGAGCTGGCCATTGAGGGTGGCTGCAACGCCGTTGCCTCCACCCTTGGTGTGCTGGGCTCGGTGGCGCGCAGGTATGCCCACAAGATCCCGTTCCTGGTGAAGATCAATCACAACGAGATCCTCAGCTATCCCAACTTCTATGACCAGACCCTGTTCGCCTCGGTGGAGCAGGCCTTCGACATGGGGGCGGTGGCCGTGGGAGCGACCGTCTATTACGGCTCGCAAGAATCCCGCCGCCAGATCCAGGAGATCTCAGAGGCCTTTCAGCTCGCCCATGAACTGGGTATGGTGACCGTGCTCTGGGCCTATCTGCGCAACTCCGCCTTCAAGCAGGGGGGTATCGACTACCACACTGCCGCCGATCTTACCGGACAGGCCAACCACTTGGCCGCCACCATCGAGGCCGACATCATCAAGCAGAAACAGGCAGTGGGGAACGGCGGTTACAACGCCATCAAGTTCGGCAAGACCCATCCCAAGGTCTACGACGAGTTGACTTCGGAGCATCCCATCGACCTGGTGCGCTACCAGGTGGCCAACTGCTATATGGGGCGTGCCGGGCTGATCAACTCGGGCGGTGCCTCATCCGGTGCGGGGGATCTGGCCCAGGCGGTGCGTACCGCCGTGATCAACAAGCGCGCCGGGGGCATGGGCATGATCTCCGGGCGCAAGGCATTCCAGCGGCCCATGGGTGAAGGCGTCGAGCTGCTCAATGCCATCCAGGATGTCTACCTCAGCGAGCAGGTGACTGTTGCCTGAGGAGGCGGTCGCAAGAGGCTGTAACCGCTGTGGTCCATTACCCTCGCGCGCAAGTTCCCTCGTGCCTAAGATCAGCTTCCCGACACCTGGCATAATCTCCACCGTACCAGCAAGCCTTTGTTTCGGTTAGCCTCAATACGGCAATGCAGTCGGCGGCGTGTGGAAGGCCGCCGGCTGTTGCTGGTGCAGTTTCCATTCGCTCTTCTTGTGGGCCTGTGCTCTGATGCGGTGTGCAAATAAATCGGCTGGCGCTATTCGACTGGTCTGGTCTCAGCAGGAAGATGACTTCAGAATGGATTCAGTGTGGCAGTTTGATCTAACTATGGAGTGGCATTTAGGTTGGTAGCGCCCCAGTCTGCCTGAGTTCATTGATACGCCGTGGTACGGATTCGCTGTGTCCTTCGATGCCCTTGAACTGTTCGGCAAACAGTTTGCTTTGAGCGCTATCGACCTGGTTGAGCAATTTCCCGAAGATAACGTTGACCTCACTCTGCTCCAGATTGTTGGTGATCTCGAGGGCCTCTTCGAGCGTCAGGCTATCGACCTTTCTTTCCAGCTCACGGAGCTTATTGAGAGAATCCCTGATTTCTGGATCTCGCACATCGGGAATGAACTCGATCGAAGGCGTCAGTTCCACGGTATAGTAACAAACCAGCATGAGGCGACCATGTTCCATCTCCTCATCATGGAGTTCCATGAACAGGTCGTGGGCGGCAGGTTGGCCCTTGAAGCAGCTGGCCATACGCTCATAGATACGGGCCACACGAAACTCGAACAATGCCGAAAGCTTGTAGGCATTTCCGACAGGGCCTGGCATTGGGATGCCGTGCGCGGAATATTTGTCTGTGAGTCTTTCGAGCAGGCTCTTGTTTTTATTGAACATCAGGCCCAGATATACATCCAGACCGAATAATCCGATAATCTTGCGCGGATGCCTGATGCAATAATCACGGTCGATGATGGTTTCCATAGACTCAGCTTGCACTTGTTATTCTAACGGGTCAAATGCTAAGTGCATTTTTTTTCAGCATAAATGACAAGCATCAATAACGCGTCCATTCGTGATGTTTAGGTGTGCGTGGATTATTCAGATAACCAATTAGGTGCAGAGTGATTCGGCGTGACGAACGCTTCCCCCACAGCTTCTACTCAACAGTGATGAGACGCAATGATAAAACAGGTAAATCATTCCACCGCTGAATGAAGCTAGTGGGGCAAGGTTTTAATAATTTCATCACTCATGTTTTTCCCCTCGTAAAATATAAGAAGCCCTTAGGATCAGTATTTACATGTGACATGTAAGGGCCGCGGAAAAAATGATTTGTCCGAAGATCACGTTCATATTTGGGTGAG
>CBDVCD010000136.1:0-8754 GCA_965372385.1 uncultured Gammaproteobacteria bacterium
AGACAAAAAATCTGAGTGCAAAGTAGATATTGGCTTGCAGTTGTTTCCGTTGTCTGGTAGAGGGTTTTTTGCTCAGGCAATCATTCACCAGATGCAGGTATCCGTAGGCCATCTCCAGCAGCAGTTGCCGATACAACCGGGCTGGCAGGGAGGTCTTTTGCTCCAGTGAGGTCGGTTGCAGACGGTTGCAGGGTGTGCGGTAGATCGCCATCAACTCTTCGCGCTTTTTCACCCAACCGGGGAAGCGATTGAGCCGGCCCAGGCTGGTGATGACCGCTTCAGCGAGTTGGTGCGGATTGGCGAAAGGCAGCCCCGCCGCCCATTGCCGCAGCTGTGCCGGGTTGATCTCCACCAAGGGGTTTTCGAACGGGTCAGGCGTGGGTACCAGAAAGGGCCTTGATGGGGAGGATGGTTGCCGCTTACTTAAAAACTGGAACATAGGTATCAGACTGCTTATTTTCCTTATTTATAGCCGCCTTTTGGCCATAATGACATAATATTCTGTTGTGATAATGCTCAATTGCAGGATGTTAAGTCGGTTCCAGCTCACGGTTTTAACCAGAACTCTGCGGGTTTCTGGTAATTGAATCAGGATTCATTAAGCCAGAGAATGGGAGTTTGACGCAGTACTATTTGTCCGCTCAGTCATACCGCACAGCATCGGGAGAATAATATGAAGCCCAAGCCACATCAGTTGTGGTCCGTTTTACTCATCTGTCTGGGGTTGATCTCCTGCAGCCAGGCAGCGGACCCAGTGGATTTTGAACTGCCAGGGTTGGATGGCAAGACCCACCGTCTGTCCGATTACCGGGGCAAGTGGGTACTGGTGAACTACTGGGCTACTTGGTGTCCCCCCTGTCGAGAAGAGTTGCCGGAACTGGAGGTGTTCCACAACAACCACAAGGAGACGGACGCGGTCGTCATCGGGATTGACATGGAGATCATCAAGTTGGAGCGACTGCGCAAGTTTGTGGATAAGCAGTTTCTCAGTTTTCCCATTCTCCTTAGCGAACCGGTAGCGCGATCGGAGCTCGGCGATATTCCTGGCCTGCCCACCTCGTTTCTTATCGACCCGGAAGGCAGGGTGGTGGCTCAACAGGTGGGCCCGGTGAGCGCTGAGGATATCGAGCAGTTTATCGAAAGTCACAAAAAGTAAGGGGTGCGCATGGGTATCGGGCGATTGTTGTTGCTGGGCAGCCTGCTGTTTATCGGCACGATCTCCCAATCCGCCACCCGGGACCCGAACGACTACTTTTTCGACCAGTCACTGGGAGACTTCAGGGAAGAGTTGGAGAGCGCCAGAGAGGAGGGTAAACAGGGCATCCTCATCATGTTCGAGATGGAGGAGTGTCCTTTCTGCCACCGCATGAAAACCCGGGTGCTCAATCAGATCGAGGTGCAGGACTATTTCAAGGCGAATTTTCTGATCTTCAGTGTCGACATCGAGGGGGGGGTCATGATCACGGATTTCCAGGGAGAAGAGATGTCGCAGAAGGACTTCGCTTTCAAACAGTTTCGGGTGCGCGCCACGCCGGTATTCGGTTTTTTTGACCTCACTGGTAAGCTGGTGGCCCGCTACACCGGGGCCACGAACGACAGTCGGGAATTTCTCTGGCTGGGTGAATTCGTGGTCGATGGGCATTATGAGAAGAGTAACTTCTCTCGTTTTAAAAGACGCAAGAAACAGGAGCTCAGCCGGTAGTGACAGGGCCGAGAATGAAGCTGCTTGGCGGTCTACTCGCCAGCCTGTTCAGTACAGCCGGCATCTCCGAAAGCCAGCGGGAACCGCTACCCTCACCGTTGACCCTGGAGCAGGCATTGACCCTGGCGGATCGGTCCCATCCGGATCGTGAACTTGCCGATGCGGCCCTGCAGATGGCCCAGGCCGAGTTGGCTGGGGTCGAGGCCGACGATGACCTGCAAGTGGATTTCACTGTGGCCTTGAGTGCCGTAGATCCGTCCCCCAATGCGGTGGACCAATCAAGCAACGACAGTTGGGCCAGGCTGCGTCTGAGCAAGTTGCTGCATGATTTCGGCCGTACGGAGCGTGCCCAGGCAGCGGCGGATGCCAGAAAACAGGGGCAGCTGTGGCATCTGCTGGATGTGCGGCAGAAGCGGTATCTGGAGGTGATGGCGCGGTTTTTCGATGTGCTGCTGGCCGATCTGGAATATGCCCGTGACAATGAAGCGATGGCGACCGCCTTTGTCAGTCTGGATAGGGCGCGTGGTCGCAGTGAACTGGGGCAGCTCTCGGATATCGAGTTACTTGAGCTGGAAAACCGCTATCAGCAGGCAAGGCGCCGGATGACGGGTAGCCAGAATAAACAACGCATCACCCGTTCTCTACTGGCGATCGGTCTCAATCGTCCGGATGATTTGCCGGGAGAGCTGGACTACCCGGCAGAAGACGCTGTCTATCAGCAGGAGGAGATCGAGGTGCTGGTCCAGCGGATTCTCGCGGGTAATCCAGGTCTGTGGGCCCTGCGGGCCGAAGTTGAGTCTGCCGAGCAGCGGCTATGGGCGGCGGACGCGGAGGGAAATCCTCTGCTGCGAGGTGAACTGGCGGCCGCCACCTACAACCGGCAACTGGGGGGACGCAATCCCTTGAGTGCCGGTCTGGTGCTGGAGGTGCCACTCTTTGATGGCAGTCGGGTGGATGCAAAAAAGGCCCTGCGGCGGGCCCGTCTGCGGGAGCAGCGCGCCAGACTGGCGGCCCATGAACTCGATCTGCGCCAGCAGTTGCTGGAAGACTGGCTGGAACTGCAGCGTTTGCGGATTCGTCGGGAGGAGTTGGCGGTAACCGCTGACTTTCGCGATCTCTATCTGGAACGCAGTCGTTCCCTGTATGATCTGGAGGTTGCCAGTGATTTGGGGGATTCCATGGTGCGGATCGCCGACCTTCATCTGCAACAGGCGGAAAACGATTTCCAGATCCGTCTGCTAAGCGCCAGACTCGACGCCCTTGCCGGCCGGCTTCTGCCGGATGAAACCAGGTGATAGTGATCTGCCTGAAAGTAATTATGAATAATAGATAAATGAATCAGGAGCATAGGCCCATGTTAAGAATCTTACTCTGTTGTGGTTTGCTGTTCAGCGGAAGTGCGTTTGCCAAGGACCTGCAGGCAGTACTCGATTGGCGGCAACGTGTGGAACTTGGTACGGTGATAGATGGGATGGTCAGCCGGGTCAATGTGGTGGTTGGGCAACAGGTTACCCGCGGTAGTACATTGGTGGAGCTGGATCAGCGTGAGATCCAGGCCCGCTTGGCTTGGGCGGAAGCGCGTCTTGAAGCCGCCAAGCAGCTGCAGGATGAGGCACGGCGTGAGCTGGACCGTTCTTTGGATCTGTATGACAGAACCCTCTTGTCGGATCATGAACGCAAGCAGGCGGAGATCGATGCCGCCAAAGCGGATGCGCTCTATCGTATGGCCGAGGCGGAGCTGACCCACATTCGCCTCGAACGGGAGTATAGCCGTATCAAAGCGCCGTTTGACGGGATTGTGGCCGGGCTGAGTGTGCAGCCGGGACAGGCCCTGGTGAATCGCCTCCAGTCCATTCCCCTGGTGACCTTTGTGGATGCCAGTCAGATGAAGGCGGTGGCACGGATTGATGCGCTTACTGCGTCTCAGCTGAAGATCGCTGGGGCAGTCAAGGTCGAGGTAAGAGGTGAATGGCTGGCTGGAGAGATCCTATCCATTGGTCTGGAGCCTTTGTCCGCGGATGTGGGTGAAGCGGGTTACCGTCTGGAGGTTAGAGTGACACCGTTGGAGACGATGCAATTGCGTGCTGGGGAAGCGGTTGTGGTGCGTATCGATGAGTAAGGAAACGCAGACCTCTCATCCTGTCTGCTACCGCTGTCTGGTGGCCGGCCGGGTACAGGGGGTGTTTTTTCGCGCCACCACCCGCTACGAAGCACAGCAGCGGGGGGTGACCGGCTATGCGAAAAACCTGCCTGATGGTCGGGTTGAGGTGATCGCTTGTGGCGACCCAACGGTGGTGGAAGGGCTCTGCGAATGGTTACGGGAGGGGCCGGTGAACGCCCGTGTTACCGGTGTAGCCCGTGAAGTGATCGACCATCAAGTCTATCCATTCTTCACCATCGCTTGAGTGCGGCTCCCCCTCCGGGCCTTTCTGTGCTTTTTCCCATAAGTCATCGCACGTAATGACTTTGGTGATTAGCCCCATCTCTCAACAGGGCCTCGGCGGTGGGGATAGGCTGCCGAAACACGCGGTAAATACGTCCGTGTACGCTCCACGGCGGCATCCATGCCGCCGAGGGTTTCGCCAACCTATTCCCATCGCCCTTTCGTGGGATATCAGCTGAGAGATGGGGCTAATCACCTACAGTTTTATTGTCTGACGTCAGCCACCACCCAGCAGTGCCGGTACCTGGCTCGGTTTTCCTGAACGGCGGTTACCGGACTTGGGTCGATTTGCCGGCTTGGCCTGCTTGCCGGAATTTGCCTGATTGCGTTGGGTGCCGCCCTTGGCTGAAGGGTCTCGACCCTTGCCGCGGTTTTCCTCGCCATGTTTGGCCTTGGGCTCCCCGCGCTTCTTGTTGGAGGCCCTTCTGGGGCGTTTGTGCTCCGTATCACGGTGGCCGGAGTGGGCGCGTCCGCCCTGCGGCCGGCGAGCACCACGACCATTCTGGATCGGTTCCGCCTTGATGGTTCGGTCCACCTCGTAGCCAGGAATAATCTCCTTGGGGATCTCGTGCTTGAGCACCTGCTCGATGTCCTGCAGCAGCTTCAGCTCATCCACGCAGACCAGGGATAACGCCTCACCCTCGTTGCCGGCGCGGCCGGTGCGGCCAATGCGGTGTACATAGTCTTCCGGTACGTTGGGCAGTTCGAAATTCACCACATGGGGTAGCTGATCGATGTCGAGGCCGCGGGCGGCAATGTCGGTGGCCACCAAGATCCGCACCTCGCCCTGTTTGAAACCGGCTAGTGCCCGGGTGCGGGCGCCTTGGCTCTTGTTGCCGTGGATCGCGGAGGCGCTCAAACCGTCCTTCTCCAACTGTTGGGCCAGTCGATTGGCGCCGTGCTTGGTGCGGGTGAACACCAGCACCTGGCGCCAGTTGTTAGCGCCAATCATGTGGGAGAGCAGTTCACGCTTGCGCCCCTTGTCCACCGGATAGACTATCTGGGCCACTGTATCAACGGCTATGTTGCGACGGGCCACCTCGATCAGTTCCGGGTTATTGAGCAGATCGTTGGTAAGCTTTTTGATGTCGTTTGAATAGGTGGCGGAGAAGAGCAGGTTCTGTCGCTCACGGGGCAGCAGTCTTAGCACTCTGCGGATGTCGTGAATGAAACCCATGTCGAGCATGCGGTCCGCTTCATCCAGCACCAGGATCTCCACATGAGAGAGGTCCACGGTCTTCTGTTGGGCGTGGTCCAGCAGACGACCCGGGGTGGCCACCAGGATGTCTACCCCGTGGCGCAGCTTCTCGATCTGCGGGTTGATCTTCACTCCGCCAAAGACCACGGTGGAGCGTAGCGGCAGATGCCTGCCGTAGGTCTCCACGCTCTCGCCCACCTGGGCGGCCAGTTCTCGGGTGGGGGTCAGCACCAGGGCCCGCACCGGTCGGCGGCCCTTGCCTTGGGCGTGTTCGTGCAGCAGCTCCAGCAGGGGCAGGGTAAACCCCGCGGTCTTGCCGGTGCCGGTCTGGGCGCCGGCCAGGATGTCCTTGCCCTGCAGCACCACCGGAATGGCTTGGCGCTGAATAGGGGTGGGTTCGCTATAGCCCTGTTCGGCCACGGCACGCAGTATTTCGGCCGACAGGCCGAGGGTGTCAAAAGACATGTTTGGGTATTACTCCTGAATCCAACCTGACAGGGCGCTGGGCCTTGATACGGTCCAGGCGGAAATTCGTTTGGGGATCGAAACAGACAGCGGAATGCTACCTGGGCAATGTTGGCGCTGACCGAAAGGGCGCCGAATGCGCGTGAGTCTATCAGAAAGGTGGATTAAAAGCTTCAGATACCTTATTTGTTGCCCATCGGTCAGAGAACCCGGTAATCCGTCCATAAATATATATAATCATTTTCTGATATACTGGCCCGCGCCGCTCAAACACCCCAAGGAAACCGATGTTTCAACTGACCTGCCCCGGCAGAAAGTGCGTCAAGAATGACCTGCTCTCCGGCCTCACCGTTGCTTTGGCCCTGGTGCCGGAAGCCGTCGCCTTCTCCTTTGTTGCTGGTGTGGAACCGCTGGTCGGCCTCTATGCCGCCTTCATGATGGGCATCATTACGGCCACCATCGGCGGTCGTCCCGGCATGATCTCCGGCGCCACCGGTGCGATGGCGGTGGTGATGGTCTCGCTGGTTGCCCTGCACGGCATCGAATACCTCTTCGCGGCGGTACTGCTGGCCGGTCTGATCCAGATCCTCGCCGGGGTACTGCGGCTCGGCAAGTTCATTCGCCTGGTGCCGCATCCAGTAATGCTCGGTTTCGTCAACGGCCTGGCGATCGTCATCTTCCTCGCCCAGCTCAAGCAGTTTCAGGTGCCCGGCGCGGATGGCAATCTGGCATGGATGAGTGGCGAGCCGCTGCTGATCATGCTGGGGCTGGTAGTGCTGACGATGGCGATCATCCACTTTCTGCCGAAGCTGACCACCGCGATACCCGCCTCGCTGGTAGCGATCGTCAGCGTCACTCTGCTGGTCTTCTATCTGGGTCTGGACGCGCGCACCGTGCAGGGCGTGCTCGCCGACATGAGCGGCAATCCGCAGGCGACCATTGCCGGCGGCCTGCCCGAGTTTCATATCCCAATGGTGCCGTTCAGTTTAGAGACCCTCTACATCATTGTCCCCTACGCCTTGATCCTCGCCGCCGTCGGCCTGATCGAGTCGCTGCTGACCCTGAGTCTGATCGACGAGATTACCGATACCCGCGGCCGCGGCAACAAGGAGTGTGTTGGCCAGGGCGTGGCCAATATGACCAACGGCCTGTTCGGCGGTATGGGTGGCTGCGCGATGATCGGCCAGAGCATGATCAACATCAACTCCGGTGGTCGAGGCCGTCTCTCCGGCATCGCCGCCGCGCTGTTTCTGCTCGCCTTTATCCTGGTCGGCTCCAGCCTGATCGAGATGATCCCAGTGGCGGCGCTGGTCGGCGTGATGTTCATCGTCGTGCTCGGCACCTTCGAGTGGGCCAGCTTCCGCCTGCTCGGCAGGATTCCGCTGGCCGATACCATCGTCGGCATCCTGGTGGCGGTGGTGACGGTGCTCACCGACCTGGCCATCGCGGTGATTGTCGGCGTGATCGTCTCCGCCCTGGTATTCGCCTGGGAGCACGCCAAACATATCTACGCCAAGACCTCTATCGACAAGTACGGCATCAAGCAATATGAGCTGAGCGGCCCGATTTTCTTCGGCTCGGTGAAAAACTTCGCCGATCTGTTCGACCCGAAGAATGATCCAGACGAGGTGATGGTGGATTTCGCCAACGCGCGGGTCTATGACCACTCGGGCCTGGAGGCAATCGACGCACTCGCCGACCGTTACACCCGTGCCGAGAAGCGCCTGCATATCAAGCATCTGAGCCAGGAGTGCCAGAACCTGCTGGTGAAGGCAGGTGACCTGGTGGAGGTCAATCTGCTGGAGGATCCCCGCTATCATGTGGCGGATGATCGGCTGGCGTAGCGGCTGGCTACCCGATGGTTAGCCTCAACTCAGTACGGTTAACTGAGGATTCTAGGATGATCTTCACCAACCCGTAATTGGCACCAACCAGACATACCCCAACTGATCCATTTGCTGTTCTATCCAACGAGCGCGTTCCGCGACATAGGGGGTTGCTGGTTCTGCGCGGTAATCCCATGGATTGGGCAGGACTGCCGCAAGGTGGGCTGACTGTTCAGGAGACAGCTTATCCGCGGAGTGCTGATACCAATATTCACTAGCTGCCCCGACGCCATAGACACCGGGACCGAACTCGACGATATTCAGATAAACCTCCAGAATCCGTTCCTTGTTCCAGAGCAGTTCCAGCAATAAGGCCAAGCCGGCCTCCAATATTTTTCGGCTCCAGTCTCTTCCCTCCCACAGAAACAGATTCTTTGCAGTCTGTTGGCTGAGCGTGCTGGCCCCGCGCAGACGCTTACTGTCCTGCGTATCCTGGACTGATTGGAAGATCGCCTTGAAATCGATACCGTAATGTAATGGGAAACGTTGATCTTCAGCCGCCACCACGGCCAGCTGCATCGCAGGAGCAATTTGGCTGAGATTGAGCCATTGATGGTGATGGTTTTCCGCATAGCCATCGGGTGGATTGAGTTCTCTCTGGATCATCCATGACCAGACCGGTGGGTCGATATAACGAAGAAGGAGTATGACAACCAAGGTCAGCGCAAGCCAGCCGAGCAATAATCGCAACAGCCATTTTAAGAGAAAACCGGTGAACTGCCGCATGTTTATTACCTGATGAGTCGAGTGGCCCATTATGACTAGGTTTCCACGGCAATCGTACCCGCCCATTGAACCTAGAATCCGCCGTTGGACGGGGTAGAGGTCGCTCCCGGCTTCCTGCCTCCCGCAACACTAATCCGTCCATGGAGGGCGTGTGCGTTTTTGGGGGTGCAAGTCGAGGCGCAACGACGCGGAATAGTTATTCTATTCCAAGAAGTTGCAACGAAGATGCCCCACATGGATGTGGGAAATGCCGGTTCCGTCTGGAACATGAACCGGCCATGCCGCCAAAAACGTGCAATCTACCTCGTAGCGTGGTTCACCCAGCAGGTGAGTC
>CBDVCD010000137.1:0-8708 GCA_965372385.1 uncultured Gammaproteobacteria bacterium
ACAATGAACAGTGATTTTCTAGATGCGCACCATCGGCATTGGCAAGATGCCGAACAGCTGTTTTCAGCTCAACGCTGGGCCAATGCCGATCATCTGTATGGCCTGGCGGCGGAATGTGGGCTGAAAAGGTTGATGCTGGCCTTTGGTATGCCTTTCGGTGTAAACCAGGATAGGCCCGGTGATAGCGCAGATCGAAAGCACGCCAACGGGGTATGGGCGCGATATGAGACCTATCGTTCAGCACACCCTCGGGGTGCAAACTATGGCCTGCCATCCAGCAAACCGTTTCATAATTGGCATGTTTCACAGCGTTACGCCCATCGACGCCATTTCACCCAGGTACGAGTGGATGGGCATCGCGAAGGCGCCAGGCGTGTCGGCGAACTCATCAACCGGGCATCCGTAGAGGGGCTGTTATGACCACCTTCGATCAGATCCTCCCTCGGGTAAACGAAATATTGGGCCATCACACTAATCTGCTAGAGACTATCGGCCCGCTCCTCATCAACCGTGACCTCAATGGGCGGGTTCGTTTGATCGTCGCTGAGGAGGCCCGCAGGAACGAGGCGGCCATCATGGAGTTGGCCCGCGACTTGTCGGACGCCCTTGGGGTGCATGCCTTCCCCCCAGAGCAGTTCGTGCTCTTCGAGACCGATATCGAGGCCGTCCTCTACGGTGCGCCCAGTTTCACCCTGGAGGCATTTCCGGCCGTGCGGGTTGTCGATCGTCTGGCGACGGAAAGCGACTGGTCGGCGATCAGCCCGGAGTCGCCGGGCGCACCACGTATCGTCTTCTTTTCCATCAAGGGAGGTGTCGGCCGTTCCACGGCGCTGGCGGCCACGGCCTGGGCGCTGGCCCAGGCGGGCAAGCGGGTTTTGGTGCTGGATCTTGACCTGGAATCACCGGGTCTTTCCTCCGCACTGCTGCCCGAGGAGCGCCGTCCGGCCTTCGGCATCACCGACTGGCTGGTGGAGGACCTGGTGGATAACGGCGATGCCGTGCTAGATAACTTGATCGCCACCAGCACCTTGTCCCACGACGGGGAGATTTTCGTGGTCCCCGCCCATGGCCAGGAACCGGGGGAGTATATTGCCAAGCTCGGCCGGGTGTGGATGGCCAAGACAGATCCGGATGGCGTGACCGAGCCCTGGTCAGCCCGGCTCTCCCGGCTCATCAATGCGTTGGAGGATCGGCTTGCGCCGGATATCGTCCTGATCGACTCCCGCGCCGGGATCGACGAGGTGGCCGCCAGTTGCATCACCGGCCTGGGGGCCTGCCTGGTCCTGCTGTTCGCCATCGATGGGGATCAGACCTGGTCGGGCTACCAAGTGTTGTTTCGCCACTGGAATCGGGCCGGCAAGGCGGAAGAGATCCGCGAGCGGCTGCAACTGGTGGGAGCAATGATCCAAGATGACGACAGCCGCCATGACTATTTCGCCGGGCTGCGGGAGCGGAGCTGGGACCTGTTCGCCGATGCCCTGTACGATGAGATCCAGGCGGGTGAGCCGGCGGCGGATCGTTTCAGTTTCGACGAGAGCGACGAATCCGCCCCCCACTACCCTTGGCCAATCCGCTGGAACCGGGGGTTCGCGGCCCTGCGCTCCCTGCACGGGCGACTACAGCAGGTAGATGAGGCCGAGGTCGTTGCGGTGTTCGGACCATTGATCAATGGCGTGAACAGTATGATCACCCATCTGGGAAGCAATTCATGAGCGATCTTCATTCATTGCGTCAGGCCCTCATCGAGGCGATACCGTCCGATACCTCTTTCTCCGGCAATCCTCCGCCACCGGAGTATCTCTATGTGCCGCCCGCCCATCTCAAGGCATTGCGGCCCGACTGCCAGTTGGTGGTGGGTGCCCGGGGGGTGGGTAAATCGGTCTGGACCGCTGCACTGGCGGATGCGCGACTGCGCCGAGTGCTGGGCGCCTCGATTCCGCAACTGGACCGGGCTGAAATCCGGGTTGGTTTTGCCGAACGCCAGAATCTGGATGACTACCCGGATGCCGATACCTATGCCCAGTTGCTGAGGCAAGGCTTTGATGCCTACACGGTCTGGCGAACCGTCGTAGCGCGCTGGGTCACAGATCTCCTCGGTGAGATCATACCCAGGGACTCCTGGCTGGAGACTGTCTCCTGGGTCGGGAACAGCCCGGAAGCATTGGCCCGGATGGTGCAATTGGCAGGTGAGCAGCTTGCAAACGACCGGCGTTATGGACTCATTCTCTTCGATGCCCTGGATCGTCTTAGCAGTGATTGGCGGATCCTAGATGAGATTGTGCGAGATCTGTTGCGAGTCGCCCTCTGGCTCAAGCCCTATACCCATCTCTCGGTCAAGGTCTTTCTGCGCGAGGACCAGCTCGAACGGGTCACCGATTTTCCCGACGCCTCCAAGCTGTTGGCCACCAAGGCCGAGCTGACCTGGGCGCGCCACGATCTACATGGACTGCTGTGGCAATATCTGCTCAATGCACCCAGCCAGGCCGGAGAAACCCTGCGCGGGATCTATCGGAATGCAGTTGGGGCAGAACCAAAGGAGGCTGAAGGAAGGTGGCTGCCAGCCGATCAACTCAAACGGGAGACGTCAGGGCAACGTGCCCTGTTCGAGTCGCTGGCCGGCCCTTGGATGGGCCGGGACCGGCGGCGTGGCGTACCCTATGTGTGGACGGTGAGCCATCTGGCAGACGGCCAGGATCGCACCTCGCCGCGTTCCTTTCTGGCGGCGATTCGCCAGGCGGCGGAGGATTCGCTGGACCGCGGCTACCCGGAACATCAGTATGCGCTGCACTACGAAAGCATCAAGCGCGGGGTGCAAAAGGCGTCGGAAATCCGGGTTAATGAGTTGGCCGAAGATTACTCATGGGTGCCTATCGTTCTTCGACCCCTGAGTGGTTTAACGGTCCCAATAGCCTTCGACTCTATACAGGAACAATGGGATAAGAAAATTCCAAACGGTCCGAGCGAACTTCTCGCCGGTGACCGCCTGCCCCCGCAACACATCGGTCGTGGCTGGGTTGGCGTGCGTGAGGATCTGCTGCGCCTTGGCATATTCGACGAGCGCAAGGATGGCCGTATCGACATGCCCGATCTCTACCGGGTCGGCTTTGGGCTGGGCCGCAAGGGCGGCGTCAAGCCACGATCTCACAAGTCGTAGAAGATGGCCATACGCCGCTTCTCCTCCCGCACCCATCGCCTCGATCACTCCTTTCTGCTGGAGTATCTGAAGGGCGCCAGAAGCTACAAGCGCATCGCCGGTTACTTCACCAGCTCACTGTTTGAGGTGGCGAATGAACTGCTGGAGGCGATCCCTGAGGTAAAGATCGTCTGCAATGTGGACATCCACCCCGATGACCTCAAGGTTGCCCAACTACGCGAATCGAAGATGATCGGCCGCTGGAACGAGCGAGGCCTGGAGGCCGAAGCGCTCTTGAATCGGGACCGCTATCGCAGACTTGATAGTTTTCTGGAGAAACATGGCCAGGCAGTGCGAGTAGCGCCGGATAGCGTCTGCGGCTTTCTGCACGGCAAGGCTGGGGTCATCGAGCTAGCCGATGGCCGCAAGCTCGGCTTCATCGGCTCAATGAATGAAACCCGCAGCGGTTGGCAGCGTCACTACGAGATCCTCTGGGAGGACGACTCCCCGGAGGGGGTCGCCTGGATCGAAGAGGAGTTCAACTACCTGTGGCATGCCGCCAAAGAGTTGCCGCGTGCGGTGATCCGCGAGGTACGCCGTCGTGGATACCGGCAAGAGGTGCTGTTTGACGAGATCGATGACGACGATAATCTGGCCCCGGCTGCGCTGATCGAGTCACCACTCTATCGGGAAGGCTTATCGCTTCAGCCCTGGCAACAGGGTTTCATTACCGAGTGCATTCGCCACTATCAGAACCATGGCATCGTGAGACTGCTGCTGGCCGACGAGGTGGGACTTGGCAAAACGCTCTCATTAGGCACCGCCGCCCTGGCTCTCTGCCTGTTAGGCGACAAAGAGCACAAGATGCGCCGACCCGTCGTTATCTTTGCCCCTGCCACGCTGTGTGAGCAGTGGCAAACCGAGATGATTGACAAGCTGGGCATCCCCTGCGCCCGTTGGCAGACCCAGAAGAAGGTCTGGCTGGACCATGAAGAGCGAATCATCTCACCCGCAGGTAGGGAACAGATTGCCAAATGCCCACTGCGGATCGGGATCGTCTCCACAGGCCTGATGATGCGGGACTCACTTGAGAAACAGCACCTGTTAGGCCTGCGCTTCGGCTCTGTCATCCTCGACGAGGCGCACAAGGCCAGAAGCCGGCAGGGCTTTGGCCATGATGCAGGCACACCCAATGAACTGCTGGCGTTCATGCGAGAGATCGCTGCACGGTCAGATCATGTACTACTGGGCACGGCGACTCCGATCCAGACACGCCGAGAAGATCTGTGGGATCTGATGGGCATTCTGCATCAGGGCAAAGGACAGTTTGTGCTTGGGAACGACTATGCCAAGTGGCATCGCCCACGGGAGGTCCTGCCGATTCTCTCCGGTGAGCAAGAGGCTATCGAACCCTCCTTTGCCTGGGAGTTGCTGCGTTCTCCCCTGCCCCTGGTCAACTCCACACGTGAGCCCAGGGCGCGCAAGCTCTATAGCGCCATTCGTGAGGACCTTGGGCTTGGTGACGACCAGTGGCAGACGATGCAGCCCTTTATCGAGCTCAGTGTGGACACGCGTGATGACCTGGAAGATGAGCTGCCTCGCGAGCTTTCATGTGCGGCATTTTTCCAACGAGAAAACCCTTTCGTTCGTCACATCGTTTTGCGCAAGCGTGCGACGCTGGAAGACTCTGACCTGTTGGCCAGGATCGGCGTTGATGTGCATCCGGACCGGAACCTCGCCAAAGAGGTGCATCGGTTTAACGCCCTGTTTGAAGGTAATGCGCTGCGGACCAGTGAGGATTTTCGTCAGGCCTATGCCGAGGCGCGGCTGTTTGGTAAAGCACTTGCAAAGCGTGGCAAGGGCGGCGGATTTATGAAGAACCTGATGGAGCAACGCATCTGTTCTAGTATCGTTGCCGGCCTTAATACGGCCAGGATGCTCCTAGAGGGGCGCACCGTACAAGAGGAGGAGGACGAGCAGGATATTGAGCTACGCCTCGATCAGGACGGCAGCAATGAAGAGGAACGCGCTGTTCTTGAAAGGATGATTGGTCGGCTCGAGAAGATTTCAGAAGACCCGAAAATGCAGGCGGTCGTTCACTATCTGGACCGTGAGAAATGGCAGGAATATGGTGTCATCATCTTCAGCCAATACTATGATACCGCCAAATGGATTGCCGACTCTCTTGCTGCCCGTTATCCAGATGAAGCAGTCGGCCTCTACGCGGGCGCAGGGCGAAGCCGACTCTACCAGAAAGGCGATAGCGTCAATATCGAGCGTGAGACCCTGAAAAAGATGGTCGCAGAGCATGAGATCAGCGTCATGATGGCGACCGATGCCGCCTGCGAAGGGTTGAACCTGCAAACACTCGGGGCACTCATCAATGTCGATCTTCCCTGGAACCCGACTCGCTTAGAACAGCGCATCGGCCGCATCAAGCGCTTCGGGCAGGTCCGCGAAAAAGTAGACATGCTCAACCTGGTCAATGAACAGACTGTGGATGAAAAGGTTTACGAACGCCTATCGGAAAGGATGCGTGATCGCTACAACCTGTTTGGCTCGCTACCCGATACCATAAAGGATGAGTGGATCGAAGACATTGAGACACTGGGCGAAAAGATGGATGAGTACATCAATGCCCAGAAAGAAGCCACTGGCTTTGATCTTAGATACACGACGACAATGGCTCCCTCGGAAAAAGATTGGAGGGATTGTTCGGAAGTGCTTTCGCGAAGGGATTTTATGCAGCTGATGAGTACTGGCTGGGGTGGTAACCGATAGACCGGTAGCAACCGACTCATTACAGCTCGATATTGATTTCCACCTGAGCTTCAATCTGGTTCTCAATAACTGAATAGATATCAACGTTCTCATCGGGAACGTCAATGCTCACGATCAGACTGAAACGTACCGAATTCTGCCAGCGATCCTGGGCAGTGCGGTATTTCCACCACCCACCCACTGGATAGACCGCGATGGTATGCATATCCGCAAGGTCAGCTGCCGAACCGGTCCAGGTATCGGAGTGCAGAGAACCGCGGGTGCGCAACTGAGGCCCAAGCTTCCAACCGTCACTATCTCCCTCGGGACCACTATAGTCCTCTGTTTCCTCATTTGATTTCTGATTGATAGAGGCTCGGAAGTTCTCCAACGACTGACCGGGACGGATAACCACAAATCGAAGCCCGTGAGACTGTTAGCTGTAGCGCCTCCGGTAGCCACGACGACCCGGGTTAGGTTCGATAAAATAGGACAAGGTTATCCTGAGCTTTACCTCCAATTCCGGCTGTAGCTGCTGCAATACTTCAATGGGCCAAGGCAGCTGATAGAGTTGCATTTCGTTTAGTTTGGGGTCGGATCTGGACTTGCTGAAAGACTCCCGATCTCCAGAGATACCATCTCCAAGCGTAACTAAAGGCACTTATCTCATTTATCCCCATCCTTGCCTGGTGTAGAATCCCTGCTTTTCTTTTCCCGCGAGTCGCTTCCATGCAAGAGATCAATCCAATCATCCATAAGATTCACGACCTGAAGGGGCGTGCCCAGTCCCTTAGGGGGTATCTTTGACTTCGAGGAGAAGCAAGAGCGCCTGACCGAGGTCCTCAGGGAACTGGAAGACCCGGAGATCTGGAGCAACCAGGAACGGGCCCAGGCCCTCGGGCGGGAACGCTCCAGCCTGGAGACGGTGGTGCTGACCCTCGAAGAGCTCTTCGGCGGTCTGGACGATGCCGCCGAACTGCTGGAGATGGCCGTGGAGGAGGGAGACGAAGCGGCGGTTTCCGCCATTGAAGGCGATCTCGAGACCTATGAAAAGCAGGTCTCCGAGCTGGAGTTTCGCCGCATGTTCTCTGGTGAGATGGATCCCTGCAATGCCTTTCTGGATATCCAGGCGGGTTCGGGTGGCACCGAGGCCCAGGACTGGGCCGAGATGTTGTTACGCATGTACCTGCGCTGGGGCGAGCATCACGGCTTCAAGACTGAGATCATCGAGGCGTCCGCCGGAGAGGTGGCGGGTATCAAGAGCGCCACGGTCCGCTTTGAAGGGGATTATGTGTTTGGTTGGCTGCGTACGGAGATCGGCGTACACCGCCTGGTGAGAAAATCTCCCTTCGATTCGGGCAACCGCCGGCATACCTCCTTCGCGGCGGTCTTTGTCTCTCCTGAGGTCGACGATTCCATTGAGATCGAGATCAACCCGGCCGATCTGCGCATCGATGTCTACCGTGCCAGTGGCGCCGGTGGGCAGCACGTCAACCGGACGGAATCGGCGGTGCGCATCACCCACAACCCCACCGGGGTTGTGGTGCAGTGTCAGAACGACCGTTCCCAGCACAAGAACAAGGCCACGGCGATGAAACAGCTGAAGGCCAAGCTCTATGAGTTGGAGATCCAGAAGCGTAATGCCAGTCAGCAGGAGGTGGAGGAGACCAAGTCCGATATCGGCTGGGGCAGCCAGATCCGCTCCTATGTGCTGGATGCCTCCCGCATCAAGGATCTGCGCACCAATGTGGAGACCGGCAACACCCAGGCCGTGCTGGATGGCGCCCTCGATCAGTTTATCGAGGCCAGCCTGAAGAGCGGTTTATAAGACTTCGTTTGCACCACGAAGTACACGAAGCGCACGAAGAAATATAGGGCTTGATGTGGTATTCAATGTAATGAAAGTGGCGCATAGGAATAATGAACTTCGTGTCCTCTGTGCTCTTCGTGGTGAAATAATCTTTTCCAATCAATGAAATTGAAGTAATGAACGATCAGCTACAGGACGAAAACAAGCTCATCGCCCAGCGGCGTGAAAAACTCGAACAGCTGCGTGAGAACGGCAATGCCTTTCCCAACGATTTTCGGCGCGATTGCATGGCCGGTGAACTGCATGCGGAGTATGGCGAGAAATCAGATGAAGCGCTGGAGGCCCTGGGTCTGCGGGTGAGTATCGCCGGCCGCATGATGAGCCGCCGGGTGATGGGCAAGGCCAGCTTTGCCCATCTACAGGACATGTCTGGTCGCATGCAGCTCTTTGTGCAGCGGGATGCCCTGGAGGAGGGTGTCTATAACACCCAGTTCAAGAAGTGGGATATTGGGGACATCATTGGCGCGGAGGGACGGCTGTTCAAGACCAAGACCGGAGAGTTGTCGGTGAAGGTCGACAGCGTCAGACTGCTGACCAAGGCGTTGCGCCCCCTGCCGGAAAAATTCCATGGCCTGTCGGATCAGGAGCAGCGTTATCGTCAGCGCTATGTGGATCTGATCATGAACGAGGCGACCCGGGAGACCTTCCGCACCCGCACCCGCATCGTGCAGTTCATCCGCCACTATCTCAACGAAAAGCAGTTCATGGAGGTGGAGACCCCCATGATGCAGCTGATCCCGGGTGGCGCCGCCGCGCGGCCTTTTACCACCAAACACAATGCCCTGGATATGGATCTGTTCCTGCGCATCGCTCCGGAACTCTATCTCAAACGGCTGGTGGTGGGTGGTTTCGAGCGGGTCTATGAGATCAACCGCAACTTCCGTAACGAGGGACTCTCCACCCGGCACAATCCTGAATTCACCATGCTGGAGTTCTATGAGGCCT
>CBDVCD010000138.1:0-8707 GCA_965372385.1 uncultured Gammaproteobacteria bacterium
GTAGGCGATATGCTGCTCCAGCATCTCGTTCAGGCTCTGCAGTTCCTGCTCGGCCGATTTACGCTCAACCACTTCCCGGTTCAAGGCTTGAACAGCATCCCGCAGCTGTGACGTCCTCTCTTCGACCTCCAGCCGCACCCGCCTCGCTTGCCCCACGAGGGTCGACACGTAGATGTTGAGCAGGATGGTAAAGGCGATACCTCCGGAGAGAATGATCCAGCTGTTCCAGGTTTCGATCTTGAATTTTCCGGGGGCGGGATTGCAAACAATCTCCCACTGTTGGGTCCCGACCGAGATCGGTTGACTGTAGGTTATCTCCAAAGCATCGGCTTCGTTGTCGGGCGCCTGGTTCTCTCTCAAGCGGGAGAGATGGGTGTAGAGCAGCCGTCTATCCCCGGTCGAATGACCCTGGTAGAAACGGAGATCGACCCCCCCGGATCGAAGGCTCTCCAGGGCCCGCTCGACCATCTCACCGAGGTAGAAGACGCCAACTGCAAATCCCCTGATCCCGGTGGCTGCCTGAGCCGGAGCATCTTCTGGCTTTGCATCCTTGAAGAAGACCGGTACCGCCACCACGATCCCCGCCTTCTCACCGGTTTCGTCGATGAAAGAGACCCCGGGCGAGACCTGCAGGGACCGGGTCTGTTCCGCCTTCTCCAACAGGGCTGAAACGATTGGGTCGGTGCCCATGTTGAGGCCCAATGCCTCTTTGTTAGATTGATAGGGTTGGATGTAGAGGACAGGAAAGTAGATGGGCCGATCAGGGCCCTCGATCAGCTTGCCCGAAGGGTCGACCTCGGTGATCCTGAAGGGTGGAAAGCTTCGCTGAGCCTCCTCGATGAAGGCCGAGCGGTCGTCGGCGAGTACTACGGGCACCCACTCCAGGGCCTTGATGCCAGCCTGGCGTTTCAGGGCCGGACCAACGAATTTACGGAACTCTCGGCGGTCTACGATCTCCGACGCCGCAAAAAAGCTGGCGATATCCTGGACTATCCCGAGGGAGTGTTTGAGCTCCCGCTGGATGACCAATATCCGGTCCTGGGATGCCTCGCGGAATGCGATTTCGACCTGGGTTTTTTCCCAGATCGAAGATTGAATAAATGCAGCAATCGTGATCGACACACCTATCACGGCAACCAGTGCAACCGGAAAATAGCCCCACCAGATCGACCTCGGAAGCTGCGTCTTCACCAGAGATCGCCAACTGATCGACCTGGCGAGATATCGCTGCGTCACGCTCCGTTTCAGGTGGAGAGCGGTTGTGCGCAATTCGCCTAAGAGACGCCTTATGTCGCTAACTGTGGGCCTATTCCCTGGTAGACGTTGCATGTCAGAGATTGGCCGGAAAGTGCCGGGTAATCGTATTGCTGATGTGCATCAAGATCTCTTCCAGGGCCTCTTCGATTTCTCTATTGATGATCAACGGGATCTTATGCTCCTCCGCTTCCGAGACCAGGTAGGATTGCAGTATCCATATCTGGTCGAGTTGTTTCAGGTAACGGGAAGAGGCGCGCTCAGGTTGCTCTCTCTCCCGGTGTTTAAGGCGTTTTCTGAGCGTCTTTTTGTGCGGAACGACCAGCATCAGGGGGATAACGATGGCCTGATCCCGGGTGATGTCCAGTTCGAGCTTCGAGGGTAACACATGGACGCCGTCAACGATCAGATCGTGGTTTTCCTTGACGGCTCGGTGAATCGTCGCCTCCAGTCCCTGTTTGACCACCTTGAACTGGGAGAGAAAACCGCGGATCACCTCCTTGTCGTCACTTTCGTGCGCTGATTCCCCGTCCTCCGTCAGCCCCCGCCAGGCCTCAAAACTCGAATAGGAGAGGGTGGGGATCTTTGTTGGCGGAAGATAGCAGCGAACGATCTCCCGCACCATATCGGTAGACTGGGTCCTGACGATATTCAACTGATAGGCCAATTCCGTTGTCAGCGTGCTCTTTCCCGTGCCCGTTATGCCGCCAACGAGGACGATCAAAGGGAGATCGCTCTCTTTGAAGCGTCGCCAGGAGAGAAACCGCTCCGCGACCGATTGGGAACAGTGCTCCTTCAGGCGTTCGTACACGATCTTCCTCAGGGCGACATGATCGATAACCGTCGTATCCCTCTTCTGCAGGGACTCGTGTACCCGTTTCGCGGTCTCCAGGGCGTCCATGCGATGGATGGCACAGGCCTGCAGTGAACGCGAGAGTATGCCTGCTGAAAAAGGCACCTCATCGGTAGAGGTCTGGACCATGATCTGCCGATCCCGGGAGGACCCCAGCTCATAGGATTTCGCCAGTGACGATCCGAAGCGCTCCCGCACTTCGGCGGACACCCGCTCTCTGAGAATGTCGGTCGAAATCTCGGTGTTGTTCTCGAGGTTGCCGCGAATCGACTGGGCAACCAGGTAGGCGTCCTGAAAGGAGAGGCCAGCCCGTACAAGGGACTCCACCAGCACCCCCCGCAGGAAGGGGATCCTCTCGCCGGTGCTACTCTCGATGATGAATAGTTTAGCCACGCGCTGAATCCTGTACCGCCAGATCCCGCGGACTGGCAAGTTTGCTTTTCCACACCACCTGGTTTAATTGGCCTGGTAGCTGACTAAACTGGATCATATTGTTTCCTGATATCCACCGTCCGGTGCATGAGGCCGAGGGTTAGGGCCACGGACAAATTATTTTTCCGCAGCCCTTATCTTTGCCATTATAAAAAAATCCTACAAAGTAGGGTGGGCACTGCCCACAATTTAGTAAGGATAGACCGGGATATGAGGTGGGCGGAGTCCACCCTACTTTTTTCTGGCATTCACTTGTGGTGAACTATTGATGTACTTTTATTTGACGCCACAACCGGCTAGTGGGATAAGGGTAGTCTCGAGACAGGCCAACAGCATCGTTTGTCGAGAGGCGATTACTTTAATATACGGAGAAACAGACACAGTGCAAATCCAGAAAATAAAATTCAGCGTATTTATCGTGGCAGTCAGCTTACTGCTTGCCAATTCAGCCTATGCGTTCGATATGGGCAATATGATGAACCCTTCCAAGTGGATGGGCGGTAATAAAGATAAAAATCAAAATCGTTACGATGAATATCGTGACGGGCCTGGCTACGGTTATCCAGGTGGTCCCCCAGGCTATGGCTATGGTGGTGCTCCCGGTTATGGCGCAGACTCAGGCTATGGTGGCGCTCCCGGTTATGGTGCAGCCCCAGGTTATGGTGGCGCACCCGGTTATGGCGGCGCACCCGGTTATGGCGGCGCACCCGGTTATGGCGGCTATGGTGGCGCCCCCGGTTACGGCGCAGCCCCAGGCTATGGAGGCGCTCCCAGTTATGGAGGCGCTCCCACATATGGTGCACCGGGAGCCGGTTCCAATGAAGCCGAAATCATGCGCTTGAAAAAGCGCATCAGGCAACTCGAGGGTGGTATAAGGTAGACTTATACTGCGTTTCAACCAAGTAAGGTAATCGGTGGTAAACGTGTGTGCACGTTGCCACCAATTACTCTTTTGTGCATTTGAAGCGTCATCTACAGGACCACCTTCTGTCCAATACTGGGCTGAATGACCTGGGTGCCGACGGCGCTTTCCAGGCCCGCGGCCAGCGCATCCAATGCCTGTTCCTCACCATGCACCAGACAGAAACGGGGTCTGCCGCCGATCGATTTCGCCCACTCTAGCAGCTGGCTGCGCCCGGCGTGAGCGGAGTAGCCCCCCAGGGTGTGGATACCGGCCTTGACCGCGATCTCGTTACCCATGATAGTCACCCGATCAGCGCCATCGATGAGCCGGCGGCCCAGGGTTTCCCGCGCCTGAAAGCCGACGATAACCACCTCGGTTTCGCGCCGCCAAAGATTGTGCTTGAGATGATGACGAATCCGCCCGCCCTCACACATGCCGCTGCCGGCAATGATGACCGTCCCACCCTGGATGCGGTTGAGACTCATGGACTCTTCAGTGGTGCGGGTAGGGTGCAGGAAACCCAGTGCCTCACTGATGGTCTGCTCTCCCCGGTTGGTCAATTGCTCGATATCCGCCCGATCCAGCACAGACAGGTTGGCCAGGTAGAGTGCCGTCACCTCGATGGCCATGGGGCTGTCAAGGAACACCTGCTGTTGGGGCAGACGCCCCTCATTCCGCAGCATGGCGAGGTGATAGAGCACCTCTTGGGTGCGGCCCACGGCGAAGGCGGGGATCAGTACATTGCCGCCGGCCGCATAGGCCCGGGCGAGGATTTTTGCCAGCTCCTCCTTGGTATTTTCCAAATCCTGATGGTCACGATCGCCATAGGTGCTCTCCATGATCACCCAGTCCGCTTGCGCTGGGATGTCGGGAGCATGCATGAGCTTGGTGTCCGGGTTTCCCAGGTCGCCGGAAAAGACGATGCGGCGATGCTCGCCCCGGCCATGTAATTCGAGTTCGACGATGCCTGAACCGAGGATGTGGCCCGCATCGAAATAACGCAAGCGGAGATCGTCACTGATCTCGTGCCTGCTGCGATAGGTCAAGGGCACGCACAGCTCCAGGGTACGGTTCACATCCTCCAGGGTGTAGAGCGGCTCGGCGGGTTCACGTCCCGCCCGCTGGCGTCGTTTGTTCTCCCACTCTACATCGCGCTCCTGCAGAAAGGCGGCATCCTTCAGCATGATGCGCAGCAGATCCTGGGTCTGCCGGGTGCAGTAGATCGGTCCCTTGAAGCCGCTGGATACCAGCCTTGGCAGTAGGCCGGAGTGATCCAGGTGCGCGTGAGAGAGTATGACCGCATCGAGCGCGGCGGGTTTGAAGGGAAAGGCAGCGGCGTTACGCTGGTCCGCGTCCCTGCCGCCCTGAAACAGACCACAATCCAACAGTACACGAGTCTGGCCAGTTTCCAATAGATGCCGGGAACCGGTGACTTCACCGGCGGCGCCGTAAAAGGTGATTTGCGGTTTCATTGTCTTCTCGTATCACATCTTCCGATTCGATTCAGGCGGTGCTGCCGAACCAGAATGCGGTGTTCTTTTCCAGGAACTCGTCGTAGCGCATGTAATGGGAGCCATCGCAGGAGAAGGTCAGACTGATCATGCCGTTGAAGATGTTGATGGAGGAGGTGCGCAGATAGATGTTCTCATCGGCCAGGCGCAGGGATTTCAGGGTATCCAGAATGCGCGCTATGTCAGGCGGGGGTATTACCGCATCGTCGGGATAGACCTGATGTGGATAGACCAGACAGATATCCGGATCATTCAATGCCTCGTGATCCAGGATACGGTAACGGAAAGGGTCACTTATGGTCCAGATCGTGACCTGGCTGCTGGAGAAGTGGATCTGGCATTGAAATACTCCACGCTGGGTCAGCAACTCCTCCAGGATGGAGAGGGCCTGCTCCTGATTACGGTCCATCGGGCTTTCGATCCGGCTCTGCTGAAAAACCAGTCCCCGAATCGCCGGATCGCCCTTGATCTGCCGCCAATGGCTGGGTTCCTCATAGGTTTCCGCGGTCATGGGAAGATCGCGCAGATCAAAATCGGCGCACAGATAGCCGAGTGTATCGGTACCGGCTCGAACAATCTGCAGGGCAGTGAGGGAAGGACGGTGCTTCGACAGACTGATATAGGCATCCGAGAGCAGAAATCCCCAGGCTGGCACCGCCTCCTTCAGGTAAGGGCGTTGGGAACGGTCGCGGCCGAAATGTTCCGCTACCAGCCCGGTCTTACCGAAGTTGTCGCAGATCTGTACCCCATCGGTCCCGACACAGTAAAGGTAGGTACAGTATGGAATGGTTTCGAAGCCTTGCTGCAGCACCCTGTTCAGCTGTTCCCGGTCACCCCAAACCGGTATGCAGGCCTGGGCCAGACGCGCCAATGGCTCGTGCAGGATTTTCGCCAGCTGTTCACGTTGCAGATAGATGCTGTCCTTCCATGAAAGCGTCATAGTGGTCTTACCATAAATATTCCCAGGCGGGCGATCACGGTCGTCGGCGAGATAGATAACATTCCCCTGCCAAGTGGTTTTAGCTGAGTATCCGGTAAACTGTCTGGCGTGTATACCTATCCGTGATGGGTATAAATATGCCTGATAGCAGATCAGACCGGGGCTAGTATGACACCGGTTCCGGGATGGGTGTGATAGTCGTCGCGAGCGTTGGTCACACTACTCAAACCAAAGGCATTGACCGCCAGTTGCAGTCCGTCGACCAGCACCTTCCACTCTCCCTCCGGCAGGTGAAAGTCGGCGCCTGTGTCGCTGCCGTTGAGTAGTACTACCAGGGCCTGCCTGCGTCTTTGCCGCAGCAGGTCCATTGGCGGTGGCTTTATGATGTATCCTATGGCATTCACATTGTCTTTGTGTGGATAACCGGTTGGATAGATCCAGTCAATGTCCCAGTTGTTACGCTTGTGATCGTTGTTTCTGAGTGGCCCGGTGTGGTGAAAATGGGGCAGCTGCCTTCTGAGTGTGATCAGGCGTGCCACGGCTTCAACCAGATCCCGGTGCTCGTGTGCATTGCGCCAGTCGATTTGATTGAGATCTGGACGATCATAACTGTTGTCGTGTCCGTTCTTCGAGAACATCAGTTCAGTCCCCTCACCGAGCATGGGCACACCCTGTGAAGTCAACACCAACATGACCCCAAGAAACACACGCTGTTTGTTTCCCTGCACCAGGTCCGTCAGGGTTTGTCCATCATGGCTGGAAAGATAGTTGATGGATTGCTGAGGTCTGAGTGCCCAGCCTCCATCTTTGACATGGCTACCCTTGATGGCACGCATCAGTCTGTCCCGGTTGCGGTAGCTACCACGCCCCGTAATAAAAGTCTTGCCGGCTTCACGAAAATCATCATTCCAGATGGCCCAACGGGTCGCCGCGAAATCACCGCGCATATCACCTTTGCCCCATTGGGTTCCACCCAATGCCCAGGGTTCAGCGATAAGATAGATACGCTCGGGCAGCCGTCGGTCGATTTCCAGCAGGGTCTGTTTGTCATGCAGGGCCCCGAGATCGAAGCGGAAACCGTCGAAGCGATAGTTCTTTACCAGGTGCTCGAGGGTTTGGATGATCGATTCCCGGATCACTGGATGTTCGGTTTGGATCGTGGGTCCGCAACCAGAGCCATGACAGAATTCCCCATTTTCGTATCGACGGTAGACGATATCCTCTCCCCAGGCCTTTACCAGCAATTCACCCCCATGATTGAAGACCACGTCGAGGAGCACGGGAATACCGCGGCCGTGCATGGCATCGACCAGTGCCATGACCTCTCTGTTGACCTCTTGCTTATCCAGGGCATAGCTACCCCTCATGGCGCGAAACGAAGTCGAAAAATAGCCCCAATCCTGACCCAGTGTTTTGCTATGGGCGTGTAAAGGTAAGAATTCCACGGCCACCTTGAGTCGCTGCAGATGACCCAGGACAGCAGGCGAACAAGCCCCCAGGTAGGTACCGCGATGGCTTTCGTCCGCAACCTCGGTGCTTTCATGCCGACTGAGGGCTGGAAGATGAGCCTCATAGATGACGATATCGCGCATCGCCGGGGCACGGAAGCGCGGATGTTCAAACCGATATGCCAGGTCGCTGAAATAGGATACCAAGCCTTTCTTGTGACGCTCGGTGCGGTGGGCCAACGGATCCGCGATACAATAGGTATCTCCGTTGCAGCGGACCTCAAAGTGGTAAGCGAGGCCATGCAGGTCACGATAGGGGCGGTGCAGCTTCGATGTCCAGTTGCCTCGTTGATCCCTTTTCATTGGCCAGGCGTTACCCTGACCTTCAACGACCAGGGAAACCGCATCTGCGTCTGGCTGATATAAGCTAATAACCGGTCGCCGCCAAAACAACCACGACATTTTACATCCCTCAGTTTTATTGTGATAAATCCGTTGTTATAAACACCCCTACTCCTAGAGAGGAGTTGTGATCATCACATAGGGGAGAGGAGGGAAGGGTTAAAAAACGCCATCCATCTTTAACTTGATTATTACGAAAAATGAAAAACGATTGCAAGCCTTATTTCTAAGTCAAACAGAAACCTCGAAAGATTTTAGATATGATCAATAACTTATTGTATTAAAAATTATATAGAGATATTTATATCGGATTAACTGACGATATTATCTTAGTTGAATATACCAATACACTAAACACGATAGGGACAAGGATTTATCTCTGTATGGGGAATATTATTGAACTACCGACCGAGGGTAATGAATACTTATGGGTATTTGGCTTTAGTGTGTTGAGTGATTTATCCTGCCGCGTTGTGGCACTGTTCCACAATAATCGCAAGCTTACGGTATCTTCAATTCATAAGAAAGACGGAAGTATGATAATAATACGGATAAGACAACAGGTAGTTGATTGATGCTTAGAATTTCCCGATACCGCTTTAGATTTCACGCACTGGATCCAATACAACTTCCCCCATTTCCCGGTTCCGCAATGCGCGGCCTTTTCGGTCATGGGCTCAAGCGCAGTGTATGTGTTACTCGGTTAAAAAGCTGCAGTGAATGTCTCCTGCGCAATCACTGCGTCTACAGTTACCTATTTGAAACCCATTTAACCGTCGACAAGCGGGAAAATGCACCCCATCCCTTGGTGCTGGATGTCCACCAGCTACAACGGTGCTATGAACTCGGCGCAGAATTCAGCGTTGAGGCAACTTTAGTCGGTAACGCCAATCGAAACTTTCCTTACCTGATTCAGGCTTGGCAACGCGCGGGGCAGCGGGGTTTGGGCAGGGAAAATGCTCG
>CBDVCD010000139.1:0-8653 GCA_965372385.1 uncultured Gammaproteobacteria bacterium
TTGTTCGATAGGCCGACTCACCCGCTGGGTGAACCACGCTACGAGGTAGATTGCAGATTCTAGGTTAAAACATCAGCGTCCGATGAGCCGGTAGACTGACGGGATCAGCAGCAGGGTCACCAGCGTGGAAAAGAGCAGCCCGGAGACCATGGTGACCGCCAGCGGCTGCAGCATCTCCGCACCCTCACCCCAGGCCAGCGCCAGTGGCAACATACCGGCGGCCGTGGTCAGGGTGGTCATCAGGATAGGCCGCAGGCGCAGGCGAGCCGCCTCGATGATCGCCTGGTTGACCGGAATACCGCTGCCACGCTGCAGACTAATATACTCCACCAGCACTATGGCATTGTTCACCACCACGCCCGCCAGCATGATCAGCCCCAGCCATACCGGCATGGATAACGGCAGTTCGGCCCACGCCAGACCGAGTGCCACACCAATCACCCCGAACGGCACACTGAACATGATGACGATGGGGTTGCGTAGCGACTCATACTGTACCGCCATGACCACGAAGACCAGAAACAGGGCCAGCCCCAGCAAGAGTTGCCCCAGATCCCGGCCCGCCTTCAGGGCCTCCAGGCTGCCGGCCTCATACAGGGTATAGCCCTTCGGCAGTTCCATCTCGTCGACAATCTCCTCTACTCGCTCGAGCGCCTGCTCCAGGGTCAACTCGTCGCCGATCGAGGCGCTGATCTCTACCACGCGGCGCTGCTGGTCACGTTGAATGGTTGCGGGTGTTGGGGTCAGCTCGACCTTGGCCAGTTCACCCAGGCGTAGCGGCACCCGGGGTTCCGTACGGCTGAAGATGATCACCGATTCAATGTCGGCGGGTGAGGCAAGATCCGTGCGCTGCAAGCGCAACCTTACATCCACACTCTGATCACCCTCGATATAGTCGGTGACCTTCTCCCCCGCCATGGCCAACCGCAGGATCTCTCCCACCTGCTCCACGCTCAGACCGAAACTGGCGGCCCGCTCTCGATCCACCTTGAGGGAGATCTCCTGATTCAGGTCTTCGCTGCCATGGGTGATGTTACGCAGACCAGAGACCGTAGCAAGCCGCTCCACCACCCCATCGGCAATACGGCTCAGGGTATCCAGGTCCGCCCCCCGCACCCGCAGGCTGATATCGTCGTCACCCTGATTGAGACGGATCCCTCGAATGCCCCTCACCCGCATGTTGATCCTCACACCGGGCAGGCGCGCCTCTCTTATCCGCTCCTGCATGCGTCCAACCCAGGCCTGACTACTGATCCCCCGCTGGCGCAGCGGTTTCAGGGTAACCTGAATGCTCGCCCGGTTGGCCGCCTCATGCTGTGACCGGCCGAAGATAAATCCCCCCACCTGGGTGAAGATCGTCTCCACCTCCGGCTGCTCACCGAGCATGCCCTCCAGCCGCGCCACCAGCCGGTCCATGCCCGCCAGATTGATGCCTCGATCCGCCGTGATACTGACGTAGATCCGCCCCTCATCCATGTCCGGCAGAAAGACCTGACGACCTTCCGTCAGCCAGGGCCAGACCAGTGCCAGCCCACCGATGAAGAGCAGCGGCAACAGCCAGGGCACTTTCAGCAGCCGACCCACCAGCCAGGCATAACCGTTCTGCAGATGCTCCATCAGCCAGTTGACACCCCGGCGCAAAAACCGTTCCCGGGTAGCCGGAATCCTGCCCGCCAGGGCTGGCACCAGAGTCAGCGCCACCACCAGCGAGGCAACGATGGCGGCGGAGATGGTAAAGATCAATTCACGAAACAACAGGCCCACCAGCCCACCGATGAAGATAAACGGCAGCACCGCGGCCAGATTGGTGGAGGTGGAGGCAACGATGGCGCTGTTCACTTCCGCGGCGGCCTCACCGGAGACGGCCGCCACCTGGGCATACCCGGATCCCCGCTTCTCCCGCTGATGGCGATAGATGTTTTCCAGCATCACGATGGTGCTGTCCACCAGCATGCCGATACCCAGCGCCAGCCCACCCAGGGTCATGATATTGAGGGTCAGACCCGCGGATGACATGAGGATGAAGGTGACCAGGATGGCGATGGGAATCGCACTGCCGATGATCAAGGTACGCCGCAGGCTGCCCAGAAAGAGATAGACCACCAACATCGCCAGCAAGGCGCCGATCGCGGCGGAGTTCATGGCATTGTTGAGGGCACGACGCACATAGCGAGCCTGATCATCCACCGGCAGGACCTCCACATCGGCGGGGATGATCCCCTTCCGCTCCAACTCGGCGAGCCTCGCCAGAACCCCATCCACCACCTGGACGGTATTCGCGGACGGCTGCTTCTGAATCGACAGTTTGATCCCCGGCAGGCTGTTCAAGCGGATACGCAGGCGCTCGTCCTCCGCCCCGTCAGTGACCTCCGCCACCTCGGCAAGTCTGACCAGACTGGCGGTTTCATCGCTCCCGACCGTGCGTAGCGGCAGGTTGATGATCTCGTCCACCGACTGAAAGCGCCCGGCGGTACGGCCACTGATCTCCCCCTGAGCCATCAACAGCCTGCCGCCCGGGGTCTCCACATTGGCGCTTTGCAACAGCTCGGAGAGATCGAGCAGGTGCATCCCCAAGCCGGCCAGGCGCAGCTGATCGACCTGGATGTGGATCTCCCGCACCAGCCCGCCACCCACTTCCGCGGCCGCCACCCCAGGCAGGTTGAGAAACCACTTGCTCAATTCATAGTCGACCCAGCTGCGCAGTTCCACGGAGTCGCGCAGGGACGAGCTGACCACAAACTCCGCTACCGGTCGCTGAGCGGGGTCCCGCTTGTAGATCACCGGTGGATCGATGCTCTCCGGCAGAAAGCGTTTGGCCCTGTCCAGACGCGTACTGGCGTCCTGCAGTGCCTGATCGATGTCAGTCCCATAGGCAAAGGAGAGATCCACGGAACTGCGCCCCTCGACGGTTCGCGACTGCACATGGATGGCATCCTCGGTGATCGCCAGCTGCTCCTCCAGCTGCCGGGTGATCCGATCCTCCATGATCTTGGCGGGAACCCCCGGGTCGCTGATACGCACCCTGATTTCCGGATAGATGATGTGGGGCAACAGATCGACGCCCAGCTTGCCCAGCGCAAAGAGACCGAGCACCATCACCGCCAGGGTGATCATCACCACCCCGATGGGATGGCGGATGGACCAGGCGGCCAGGCCGCCGCCGATAGCTTTTTGCATCTGCGGTATCTGAGGTAGATGGGACGCCGATAATTATCGCCTAGCCGTAGGTCGGCAACCCTTGCCGACATCCGCGCTAGCTTTAACCTACCTGATTACGCCCAATACTCAGCCAGGATACGCGATGCTACGACTTTTACGTCCGCGATATCTGAACCCAGTCTAAAAGACACGCCGTGAATACGTCCATGCAGGCTCGGCTGCGGCCTCTGACCTCCAGGGATGGAGGAAATGCAATAGGATTGAATGGAACAATCCTTGCCATGCCGCAGACGGTCTTTCTGCCTTGGTTCAGATATCGCTTTGACCCTATTATAAAATTTCATTGCTTTCAGCATATGATCGTTGCTGAGTCTTGGACGTAATCAGCTTAACCTATGTCTCCTCCCGTTTTGTCTTCTTGATGCTCGACATGGGGATAACCGTCGACTGTTTGACCTCATCAGTGAAATGGGGACGTTCTTCAACCATGCGTCCCGCCGCATCCGCCAGCTCCTTTTCCCGCGCGGTGATCAGGCCAAGACACATTCGGATATCCTGGATCGTCTGATCGGAAAGGGGATGTTGCAGGCTCTTATGTTCCGGCGTGACCTCACGTACGATGCTGGTCAACACCTTACGCATCACCAGCATGATGTCACGCTCTTTTTTTAAATCGTCGCTCATGGGATTATTTCTCTAAGTCAATAACATAACTGATGCACATTGTAACCCATCACGAAGGATAGGTTTCTCCGAAAATCGCCTACCTGGAACGGAAACACCGACAAATGTGGGCGGGTAGCGTCAGACCGCCCAAGCATCCGCCAATAACTCAGCCTGTTTGAGAATCGTTTCGGTCGCGGCAAGTTGCTTATCGGGTGGATAGCCATACTTCCGCAAAATCCGCTTCACAATCACCTTCAGTTTGGAACGCACGCTCTCCTTTACCATCCAGTCGATCGAAGCATTCGACTTCACCCTTTCTACCAGTTCGCGAGCAATGGCCCTTAACTGTTCATCCCCCAACACCTGAACGGCACTGTCATTAACTTCCAGAGCATCGTAAAAAGCCAGTTCATCATCGGACAAGCCCAAATTCTTACCGCGACGATCGGCTTCCTTGATCTCTTTGGCTAACTCGATCAGCTCCTGGATGATCTCGGTCGCCGATAACAGGTTATTCTGATACCGCTTGATCGCGCCTTCCAACATTTCTGAGAGGGACTTGCTCTGCACCAGATTTTTCTTCGAACGACTGCGGATCTCATCATTGAGGATCTTCTTCAACAGCTCCAGTGCCAGATTACGGTGCTGCATCCCCTTGATCTCTTCCATGAACTCATCAGAGAGAATAGAAATATCCGGCTTCTTGATACCTGCCGCATCAAAAATATCCACCACCTGGTCGGAGACTACCGCCTCATCCACCAACTGCCGAATGGCTGAATCGACCTCCTCCTGGCTTTTACCCTCACCTCGCTCAAACTTGCTCAAGCGCGCCTTCACTGCCTGGAAGAAAGCCAGCTCGTCTTTGATCACCATGGCTCGATCGTCGGGCACCGAAAGCGCAAATGCCTTAGCCAGCAAACCGACCTCTTTAGTGAAGCGCTCCTTGCCATCCTCCAGCCCTAAAATATGTTCTTCAGCTTGCAGGATAATTGATAGTTTGCCGGAGGTGTCTGTATTGAAATAGCGGCGATATTTAAAACCTGAAAACATCTGATCAACAATCTCAAACTTCTCCCGCATAGCACACACGGCATCATCAATGTTCAAGGTTGGCTCGCCCTTTCCTCCACTCTCTGTATAGGTTGCCAGCGCACGCTTCAGGTCAGAGGCAATACCGATATAGTCCACCACCAGCCCCCCCGGCTTGTCCTTGTAGACGCGGTTCACCCGGGCGATGGCCTGCATCAGGCTGTGCCCTTTCATTGGCTTGTCCACATACAGAGTATGCAGGCAAGGCGCATCAAATCCAGTGAGCCACATATCCCGCACAATCACCAACTTCAACGGATCGTCCGGCTCTTTCAGCCGCTCACCAATCGCCTTGCGTGCTTCCTTGCTGCGAATGTGCGCCTGCATCACCTGCGGGTCTGCGCTGGAACCTGTCATGATGACCTTGATCACCCCCTTGGCATCGTCCTCTTCATGCCACTCTGGGCGTAGTGCAATAATGGCATCATAGAGTTCAACACAGATGCGGCGACTCATCGCCACAATTAGCCCTTTGCCATCGAAAATCTGCTGCCGTTGTTCAAAGTGCGCAACCAGATCCTGGGCAACATTCTCAACCCGCTGCTGATTGCCTACGATGGCCTCCAATCGTGTCCATTTGGCCTTGGCCCTCTCACTCAACTCGTCTTCATCCCCTGATCCAGTTTCATAGTCGGCAGCATCTTCCATCACCTTGTCGAACCGCTGATCAAGGGCCTCTTTCTCTTCCTCCTTCAACCGCACCTTGGCCAATCGGCTCTCGTAGTAGATACGCACCGTCGCGCCATCCACAACCGCCTGGGCGATGTCGTAGACATCCACATACTCACCAAATACGGCGGGGGTGTTCTTATCGTCCAGCTCTACTGGTGTGCCGGTAAAACCGATGAAGCTGGCATGTGGCAACGCGTCGCGTAGATATTTAGCGAAACCGTAGGCGGTGCGTTTGCCGACAATGTTGCCGTCGGCATCCTTGATGTCTACCTCCTTGGCCTTGAAACCGTATTGGCTGCGGTGGGCCTCGTCGGCGATCACAACGACATTTCGGCGGTCGGATAGCAGCGGGTAGATCGCCTCACCATCCTTGGGCGAGAACTTTTGCATAGTGGTGAAGATGATGCCGCCGGAGGCCACCTTCAGCTTGTCGCGTAGATCGTCGCGGTTCTCAGCCTGTACCGGTTCCTGACGCAGCAACTGACGACTGTTGGCAAAGGTGTCAAAGAGCTGGTCGTCCAGGTCGTTGCGGTCGGTCAGCACGACAATGGTTGGGTTATCCAGGACCAACACCAATTTCCCGGCATAGAAGACCATGGAGAGTGACTTGCCGCTACCCTGGGTGTGCCATACCACACCCCCCTTGCGGCTACCGTCAGTACCGGTCGCCACGAGGGTCGATTCCACCGCCTTCTTCACCGCATAGAACTGGTGATAGGCAGCGATCTTTTTCACCGTCTCCACCATGGTGAGACCTGTCTTGGCATCCACCCGGCGTGATTTTTCAAACACCGTGAAGTGGCGGATCAGCTCCAGCAGTGTCACCGGTGCCAACACACCCCGAATCAAAGTCTCCAACTGGCTGACCAGATGGGAGGCCTCACTCTTTCCGTCAGCCGTCTTCCAGGCCATGTAGCGGGTAAACCCGGCAGACAAGGAACCCATACGCGCTTCCAACCCATCGGACGCCACCAACAGGCTGTTGGCCACAAACAGACTGGGAATACTGTCCTTATAGGTCTGGAGTTGCTGGTAAGCGGAACGCACCGTAGCGTTCTCGCTGGCGGCGTTCTTCAGCTCAATCACCACCAGCGGCAGACCATTGATAAACAGAATCAAATCAGGCCGCTTGTTGATTTGATTCTCAATGACCGTGAATTGGTTCACCACGGCGCAGTCATTAGCGGCAGGAACTGCGAAATCCACCAGCCAAACCTTGTCGCCCTTGGTTCGACCTTCGTACTGGTACTCTACCTCCACTCCATCAGTCAGCAATCGGTGGAAGGTCTCATTAGCGGACAGCAGTTCACTAGGCGAAATCCGCAGCACTTCCTTGATGGCCTGTTCCTGGGCATCCAGTGGGATAGTGGGATTGATACGTGCAAGGGCTTCACGCAAACGGCCTTCCAGAATCACATCACCGAAAGAAGCACGTTCCGGGCGCGCAGCATCCGGTGCCAGCTCGGCACCGTGGATGTAGCTGTAACCCTGCTTGACCAACAATTCGATGGCCAGTTGCTCAATCGAAGATTCCGTTAGTTTATCTGGCACAACAGCTCCATGTAGTTCATTGCTTAGCAGCTTCGACCTGTGGAGAATAGAGCAGAACATTAACTCCCGGCAGGTTGACAAAAGTCTGCTCAATCAATGATCGAACCACACTCCAGTCAAGTCCACCATAACCACAGCCTAACGGCGGGATTGCGATACTCTGGATTTCTCGGCGATGAATTTCCTCCACCAAGGCCAGCAGACCTGTTTCAATATCCTCTAATCGAGAACCTTCCCGCCAATGACGTTTGGTTGGAAAGTTAATAATGAATTGTGGGTTAAGCATTCCATTAAGGGAATAAACATGCATTTTACCTGGAACGACTTCGCCCGACTGACATGCCTTGGCATAGACCTTGAAGTTATCCGGCCAGGCTTTCTTAAACTGCAAAGCCAATCCTTTACCCATCACACCAACCGTGTTGACAGGGTTAACAATTGCTTCGGTATCAGCTTGCAGTAAATTGCCTTCGGTTTCTTCAATCATGTCTTTCCATCTGTAAATTTTTATTACGCAAAACTTTTCTTAACACAATTATGCCGCCAACATTCCAAGTGACTCCCTTCTTGCGCTCCATACAACAGGTTCAATCTCATAATTGTGAAGCGCTTCCAATACAGGAGACGGCGGCTCATGCTCGGAGTCATTCAGAAGCACAATCGAACGTGATCCTTCCGGGCGTATAAATTTTGTGTCCTCCCATGCCAATATCGCCATTTGTGCATGACTTTTATCAGGACGATTGATGGCGCGCAACAGTCGCTCCGGCTGTTGTTTTGACTTGGGGATCAGAAAATCAAAAGTATGGTCGTATCCACTCTTCCCGGTGAATTTAACATTCGGGCTATAACGGATTTCATTTTCATCCAGCCATTCAGTCACCATTTCCAGGAACAGACTGACTACGATGGGCGAAGCCAGATAAAACAGATCATTGACCGCAAGGATCGCCTGTAACAGATTGTGTTTCTGTTGCGCGAAATTATCCGATCGAGTTAACACATATAGTTCGTCTGCCTCTTTATGGACACCTAAACCATTCAATGTGGTTTGTAATAGCGCTTGACGTTTTTTACTTTCAAGATTGCACCCTGAATCTTCCAGATCATTGATCGTGTAGCTATCATCGGTAATCCGATACATATCACCTTCTTTAACCACATAGATTTGTATGTAGTCGTTATGTCTGTCCAGAAAGGGCGTTGTGATCTCGATGCTGTCACGAATCGCTTTTAACTGAGTCTTTTTCTTTAGCCATAACCAGTAGTCATCCATGTGACGTTGAATGTCACTCATCATGTGAATAGCCCCCCATCTATAACTGGCGGAACGGTGATATTGCAAAACTGCATAAATTCACTCAACGTCTTCATGGAATTGCTGGTTTCTGTGAAAATTTTAGGATTAACGGGGTATGCCCTCAGTAATCCCCTCGTTTTATAGCCAAAAATTCATAGTACGCCGAACAGTTCCTTGAACACGCGTTGCTCGTTGAGCATTTCCCCGAATCGC
>CBDVCD010000140.1:0-8619 GCA_965372385.1 uncultured Gammaproteobacteria bacterium
CCGCTGGGATCAGTATGTCGAATTACTCGAGAAGAAGAAAGTTCCCCAGAAGGCAAGACGCTGGTATGTCGCCCGAGTCGAAGATTTTCTGCGTCAGGTCGAACCGGAGTCCTTGCAAACGCTCTCTGAGCCCCAGGTTACCGGCTATTTCCAGGAATTATCACGTCAGGGCAGGCTTTCGGATTGGCAGTTCAGACAGGCCGTCGATGCGGTGCATATTCTGTTGGCGGACCTTTCGAATTCCCCTGTCGCCAGAAAGATAGACTGGGACTATTGGCGGGAGGCGGCAATTGAGCTCAATCTGGCTCACGCCACGGTGGCGCGGGATCAGCCAATCGGGCAGGCGCTGACTCAGCAGGGTCCAAAATATGCACCCGCTGCAGCCTCGATGCCGGTCCTGAAGGATCTGGCGCGCAAGCTGAGGTCTCGGCAGTACTCCATCCATACGGAGCAGTCCTATACGGATTGGTGTCATCGTTTCCTGAGATTTTGCGGGGATACGCCAAACGATGTGTTGGGCGATGGGGATGTTGAAAGTTTCCTGAGCTACCTTGCCGTGGAGCGCAAGGTGGCGGCCAGCACGCAGAATCTGGCGCTAAACTCGTTGTCTTTTCTGTTCAAGGAGGTGCTGGACAGACCTCTTAATGAGTTGCGGTTCTCCCATGCGCGACGTCCAAAGCGACTGCCGGTGGTGCTGACCCGAAACGAGGTCGAGCGGCTGCTGGCCGAGATGGATGGCGTGTACGGTCTGATGGCGGGTCTTATGTACGGCACCGGCATGCGTCTGATGGAGTGTGTGCGATTGCGGATCAAGGATGTGGATTTCGAACGCCGTATGATGACCGTGTTCAACGGCAAGGGCATGAAGGATCGGATGGTTCCGTTGCCAGAGCGTTACTCAAGCGGGCTGCAGCGTCACATCGACGGCCTGAAAGAGCAGTTTGAAATGGATTCGGCCAACGGGGTGGGGGATGTGTATCTACCTGAAGCATTGGTCAGGAAATATCCGAACGCCCCGCGGGAATGGGGCTGGCAGTATGTATTCCCCAGCAGCAAGCTGTCGCAGGACCCAAGATCGGGTAAGGTGCGTCGCCACCATCTCTATGAGGGGACGTTACAGCGGGCGATAAAAAAGGCGGCCAAGCTGGCCGGTCTCTTCAAACAGGTCAACAGCCATTGTCTTAGGCACTCCTTCGCCACCCATCTACTGGAGGCCGGTTACGATATTCGTACGGTACAGGAACTGTTGGGACATGCGGATGTATCCACCACGATGATCTACACTCATGTCCTCAACCGGCCGGGGATGCCGCCGGTTATAAGTCCAGCGGATTTTTGATGAAAATAAACCCACTATTCCATTCACATGTCTCAGGATTCTAGTACTCCGCCACACCTGACCTGAGATCGGAGTTATGAGAGAATTCCGGCTTTTATCGTACAGCCAGTTTAATGACCACCCAGCCGGACATGGTTCAATCAGCTTTTAATCCTCCCCTGCCGCACCGACCGGATGAACGGTTACAGTGGGGACAACTCTATGGCTGCAGCGCTTCCCTCGCCATCGCGGGGGCGGCAGGCAATCTTCCCGGACTGATACTGGTTGTCACCCAGGATGCCCAGAGCGCCACCCGCCTGGAAAGCGAACTGAAGTTCTTTCTGCACGATGCGCAGACACCGGTGATCGCTTTTCCGGACTGGGAGACCCTGCCCTACGATCTCTTTTCACCCCTGCCGGAGATCATCTCCCAGCGACTGCTGACCCTCCACCAGCTCCCCAGGCTGGAACGAGGCATCCTGATCGTGCCGGTCTCCACCCTGATGCAGCGCCTGCCCCCTCAGTCCTTTCTCGCTGGCCATGCCCTGGTGGTGGAAAATGGCCAGAGGATGGACCTGGACAGCACCCGCCAACAGCTGGAAAAGAACGGCTACCAGTGCGTCTCCCAGGTACTCACTCACGGGGAGTTCGCGGTCAGGGGCTCGCTGCTGGATATCTTTCCCATGGGCAGTCAGCTGCCCTATCGCATCGACCTGTTCGATGATGAGGTGGACAGCATCCGCACCTTCAACCCGGAGACCCAGCGCTCTCAGGAGAAGATACCCCGGATAAGCATGCTGCCAGCACGGGAGTTTCCTCTCAACGAGGAGGGCATCAGCCGCTTTCGCCGCAACTACCGCAGCCAGTTCGAGGGAGATCTACAGCGTAGCCTGATCTACCAGGATGTCTCGGATGGCCGGGCGCCGAATGGTCTGGAGTACTACCTGCCCCTGTTCTTCGAAGAGACCGCCACCCTCTTCGACTATCTGCCGGAACAGCGCTTATTGATTCAATTCGAAGGGGTCAGGGAGCAGGCCAGTCAATTTTACGAGGAGGTCAAGGGACGTTACGAAGCACGGCGCCACGACCTGGAGCGCCCCCTGCTGCCGCCCAGCAAGCTCTATCTGCCGGCGGATGATCTGTTTGGCGAGATCAATCGAGGCAACTCCATCTCTCTCCAGCGAAGCGAAGTACCAAAACGATCAAAAGGTTACACCGGTTTTTTCAACTTCAATACCAAATTACCGCCAGCGCTCGCTTTTCAGGCCCGGGCGCAACGTCCGGCCGCCGCCCTGCAGAACTTCATCGCCACCCAGGCGCTGCGCATCCTCTTCATCGCCGAGGGCGCCGGACGCCGTGAGATGCTGCTGGGAACCCTGCGCGACCTGGGCATCCAGCCGATACTGGTCGAACACTGGCGCGACTTCGTCGATAACGATATGCCGATCGGTCTCTGCGTCGCCCCCATGGAAGAGGGACTCTGGCTGAAGCAGGCGGGCATAGTCGTCATTACCGAGACCCAGCTCTACGGCGAACGGGTGCGCCAGGAGCGGCGCCGGCGCAAGGTCAGCCAGGACCCGGACCAGATCGTGCGCAATCTCACCGAACTCAATATCGGCGCCCCGGTGGTGCATGAGGAGCACGGCGTGGGCCGCTATCTCGGCCTGCAGACCCTGGAGGTGGGCGGCATGACCACCGAGTTCCTGACCCTGGAGTACGCCAGGGGCGACAAGCTCTATGTGCCGGTCGCCTCGCTGCATCTGATCGGCCGCTACGCCGGGGCCTCGCCGGAGCATGCCCCGCTGCACCGGCTGGGAGGTGATCGGTGGGAGAAGACCAAACGCAAGGCGGCCAAGCAGGTGCGGGACGTGGCGGCGGAGCTGTTGGAGATCTACGCCCGCCGGGCTGCCCGCCAGGGTATCGCCTTCCCGCAACCGGGCGAGGAGTACCAGGCCTTCGCCGCTTCCTTCGAGTTCGAGGAGACCCCGGACCAGCAGCAGACCATCGAGGCGGTGCTGGCGGACATGGCCTCAACCAGCCCCATGGACCGGGTGGTCTGCGGCGATGTGGGGTTCGGCAAGACCGAGGTGGCGATGCGCGCCGTTTTCATGGCCACCCAGGGCAACAGGCAGGTGGCGGTGCTGGTGCCCACCACCCTGCTGGCCCAGCAGCACTATCAGAACTTCTCCGACCGCTTTGCCGACTGGCCGGTCAAGGTCGAGAGCCTGTCCCGCTTCCGCACCGGCAAGCAGCAGCAACAGGTCATCGACGGGCTGAAGAACGGCACCATCGATATCGTGATTGGCACCCACAAGCTGCTCTCCGAGAGCATCAAATTCAAAAATCTGGGGCTGGTGATCATCGACGAGGAGCACCGCTTCGGCGTGCGCCACAAGGAAAAGCTGAAGGCTCTGCGCAGTGAGGTGGACCTGCTCACCCTCACCGCCACACCGATCCCCCGCACCCTCAACATGGCCATGTCGGGGATGCGCGACCTGTCGATCATCGCCACCCCGCCGGCCCTGCGCCACCCGGTGAAGACCTTCATCAGCCAGTGGAACGACGCGCTGATCGCCGAGGCCTGCCAGCGCGAGCTGAAACGCGGTGGGCAGATCTACTTTCTGCATAACGAGGTGAGCACCATCGAGAATATGGCGGAGCGGCTGGAGGAGCTGCTGCCCGGCATCCGTCTGCAGGTGGCCCACGGCCAGATGCGGGAGCGCAAGCTGGAGAGCATCATGCGGGACTTCTACCATCAACGCTTCAGCCTGCTGGTCTGCACCACCATCATCGAGAGCGGTATCGACGTGCCCTCGGCCAACACCATGATCATCAACCGGGCGGACAAGCTGGGACTGGCCCAGCTGCACCAGATCCGCGGCCGGGTCGGGCGCTCCCACCACCGGGCCTACGCCTATCTGCTGACGCCACCGCCAAAGAGTATGACGGCTGACGCGAAGAAGCGTCTGGAAGCGATAGAATCACTGGAAGATCTTGGTGCCGGTTTCACCCTGGCCACGCATGACCTGGAGATCCGCGGCGCCGGCGAACTACTGGGTGAGGAGCAGAGTGGCCAGATCAACGAGATCGGCTTCACCCTCTATACCGACCTGCTGGAGCGGGCGGTGGATGCCCTCAAGGCCGGCCGCCAGCCGGAGCTGGACCGGCCCCTGGACCACGGCACCGAGATCGAGCTCAACCTGCCCGCCCTGTTGCCGGAGGACTATCTACCGGATGTGCACAGCCGTCTGGTGCTCTACAAACGCATCGCCAGCGCCAAGGACAAAAACGAACTGCGGGAGCTGCAGGTGGAGATGATCGACCGCTTCGGCCTGCTGCCCCAACCCACCAAGAATCTGTTCGAGATCACCGAGCTGAAACTGCGCGCCCATCCCATCGGCATCCGTAAGATCGAGGCCGGCCCCAAGGGTGCCCGGCTGCTGTTCGATGAGCAACCCAAGCTGGACCCGATGAAGCTGATCAGCCTGATCCAGAGCCGCCCCAATACCTACAAGATGGACGGCGGGGAAAAACTGCGTTATCTGGCGGATCTGGAGATCCCCGAGCAGCGGGTCACAAAGATGCACGATCTGCTCGACACCCTGATAAACTGATTCATATCCAAGCAAAAGGCCATCATCGTGCGCATAATTCGTTCATTCTGGATAGTCGTTACTAGCCTTTCCATCCTCGCATCCGCGCCTCTCAGGGCGGAAGCGTCAGAGGCACCCTGGTATCAGTTCGAGATGATCATCTTCGAGCGAATTGCCAGGGGAGCGGGCAGTTCAGAATTCTGGCCGGAGGATCCGGGCACACCCTCCAGATTGAATGCCATTCCCTTGCCAATTAAAGCCCCACGGAAAGGTTCAGGCCAGCATAAACCCATCCCCTATACACCTCTGCCTAAATCTGAATGGCAGCTAGCGGCGCATGAGCAACGCCTGAAACGCTCCCGCAACTATCGACCTCATCTGCACGTGGCCTGGCGCCAGCAGATGACATCACCGGACAAGGCTCAACTGCTCTATCTGGAACTACCTCAGAAGAATGCTCCCGCAAAGATCGAAGGAACCGTCAAGATTGGAGTCAAACGCTATCTGCACCTGGAGACCGACCTCTTATTACGCCGCCTGGAGAAGACCGACCCAGCGGGTGGAAGGCAGACAGGCATGCTGAGGTTTGGCCCCTATTACCAGCCCTATCGACTGCAGTCCCTGCGTCGCATGCGCAGCGGAAAATTGCACTATCTCGACCATCCGCTTATTGGCGTGCTGTTTATCGCGGAAAAATATACGCCCCCCGCGCCACCAGAACCGGTAGAGGCCGTGCCAACCACAGCAACCGAGGATCATCCAGTCGCGCCAACCCAGACGCCCGCCGCCACTCCGCCAAGCGGAAATCAGTAGCCATCCGGAAAAAGAGAAAATCACCCGTGTTGCTGGACGGAAACCAGTTACGGATATTGCTGTAACAGACGGGTCAGCTTGAGCGCCAGCTGATTCAATGCCTGGCTGGAGGCGGCTACCACGGATTCAGGTCCCGAACCCTGCAGCGGTTCGACGATCCGAATTCGACCCAGGTCAAGCAGCTTTCCCTCCTGCCCCTCTAACAGGGTCCACCTCGCCTGCAGGAAGAGCTGACCGGCCTCGGCATCGAAACGCCTGATATCCAGCGTCACCACATAGGCAGGCTTCACGACCCGGTGCCAGGGATAGGCAATGACTTCGGCTGACCCGAGTTTTGCCTGAAGCGCATCCACCAGCACCAGGGTGATGTTCTCCTGCAGCTTCCCCGCCCAGTGGTGGAAATCGTCCAGTTCGATCCGATAGGGAGTCAGACGCGTGATGATCTGCGGCCGATCAAGGTAACTGGCAAGTTGTACCGGCCCCACGCCAACCCGGGGTTGGCCACTCGCTGTAAAGCCACTTTCTTCCGCCATGGCCCGGGGCTCGAGCATGGCGTTCAACTGATAGAGACGGGTCGGCTGGGATGGCTGAGTCGAACAGCCGGTCAGCAGGATAGAGCAGATTAGCAGGAGAGCGTAAGTTTGCAGTTTCAGCATCACTGTTTTCCTCTCAGCAGGGCTTCGGGATGACGTTCAAGATATTCCGCCAGCACACGAATGGAACGAGCGGCCGCGGTCATTTCGCGCAGGGCGTACACCAGTTCGGTCATCACCGGGGAGTCGTCCTTGATCAAGGCATCGGTAGACCCCATGGCCGTCTCGAATTGTCTGAATGCCGCGTCACCCGACACCATGGTCTTATCCCAGCGGGTTACCGCATGGGTCACTTGAGTGTCCATATGCCCCAGAAGATCTTTTGAATCACGGGCTGTCTGGGTCCATGCGTCGATCAGAGGGACGAGATTCCGTTTCAAGTCGTCGACCATTTCACGGGAATCCCGCATCAGAATCAACGTGCTAGTGGTCAGTTGAGGCACGTCCTCCTCCAGTTGGGCCGTAATATGATCCAGCCGCACGATCACCGATGAAAGGCTGTTGACCAGGCCAGGAATGTCGGAGCTGGTCATCAGCTCATCGATGCCGTCCAATATTTCACTCACGCGTTTGAATATGTGTTCCAGAGGCAACTCTTCCAGGGTGGAGGCAATCTTCTCCAGATTGGAGGGGATCGTGGGTATCTCGGGATGCTCATTGGTTTTGCTCACCAAGCGCACCGGTGAGTCCGGTCGATGACTCAACTCCACCTCCATCTTGCCGGTAACCAGGCTCTGGGAATAGAGCCGCGCCCGCAACCCCTGTTCTATCAGGCTGTCGAGCAGCCGCCGTCCAGGCTCCCCCTCGTATCTGCGTTTGAAGCCCAGTCTGGCCTGATCGATACTGATAATGACCGGGATGGAAAAGGTTTGATCCTTGCTGTTATAGGAGATCGACATGGACTCCACCTGCCCGATCTTGACCCCTCTCAAGGTCACCGGCGAACCGATCTGCAGCCCCCTCACATCACCCTCGAAGTAGAGGATAAATCTCGATGAGCGATCCGACAGCACATCGCCTCCCAGAGAGAATATGGCGACAATACCCAACAGCATGGCGCTGAGCACGAACAGACCGATAAGCGTGGGATTGGCTCTGGTTTGCATGGACCGCTGGCTCCTTATTACATCGGTCAAGTAACTCTTCGGCAGCCCCGCTGTACCGGGGCAGCCGAAGAGTTACAGCACTAAATTTTGGATTTGAATAGTTCTACTTTGTCAGATTAATTGAAAATAAATTTTGCCACAGAGACACAGAGGGCACAGAGAAATTGCAAATACTGGAAAATACGGAATTGCTTCCGATGGAACAGATTCTCACAGCTTTATGGTTTGCCTCAATAAGAAGTGACATGGGTATTCTCTGTGTCCTCTGTGCCTCTGTGGCTAATCTGACAAAGTAGGAATAGGCAATCGGTCAAAATCATTTTTCTTTACCACGGGTCAGAAAACGGCGTACCCTTGAATCCTCGGTGTGCTCCAATAATGCCTTTGGATCACCCTGAGCGATCATGGTTCTGCTCTCCGTGTCGAGAAATACCGAGTTGTTGCCGATGGCGAAGATACTCGCCAACTCATGGCTGACGACCACCACCGTGGAACCCAGGCTCTCACTCAACCGCAGAATCAGATCATCCAGCAAACTGGCGCTGACCGGATCGAGCCCGGCGGAGGGTTCGTCGAAAAAGAGCATCTCCGGATCCAACGCCATGGCCCGCGCCAGACCGGCCCGTTTGCGCATGCCACCGCTGATCTCGGAGGGGTAGTAGCGCTCGAAACCTTTTAACCCTACCAGGGAAAGCTTGTATGCCACCAGCTCGTCGATCTCAGCTGATGAGAGGCGGGTATATTGCTGCAGTGGGAGCGCAACGTTTTCCGCCAGGGTCATGGCCGTCCAGAGCGCCCCACCCTGATAGAGCACGCCAATCCGGCTCATCAGCTCCTTGCGCTCATGCTCATCCAGTTCCCAGAATGAACGTCCAGCATAGAGCACCCGACCAGCAGCGGGACACTGCAAACCGATCAGGTGACGCAGCAGGGTACTCTTGCCGCAGCCGCTGCCCCCCATGATGATGAAGATATCACCCCGCTGGATGGTGAAATTCAGATCCTGTTGGATCACCACATCTCCATAGGCCAAAGTCAGACCCTCCACTTCGATGTGGGGAGAGGTCTGTTTAGCTGGATGGATTGCTTCCATGGAATGATCGTTCAACCTAGAATCTGCAGTTGGACGGGGTAGAGTGTACGTTTTTGGGGGTGCAGGTCGAGGCGCAACGACGCGGAATAGTTATTCTATTCCA
>CBDVCD010000141.1:0-8578 GCA_965372385.1 uncultured Gammaproteobacteria bacterium
GAGATAAACATGTCAACTAGCTTGCCTCGCATTACGGCCAGAGTCGATGCCGATACCCAGGAGTTGCTCTCGCAAGCAGCCGCTATTGTTGGTATGTCCAGCATTAACTCTTTTGTATTAAACGCCGCGGTTGAAAAAGCAAAGAAAATTATAGAGCGTGAACGTTCGCTAAAGCTCAGCCAACGCGATGCCATGATGCTTGTCGATGCGTTAGATGCACCAGCCAAACCTGATTCGCGATTACAGCAAGCTGCCAGGCGCTACAAAAGCAAAACCCAGGCAGAATCCTAGAAAGAGCAGTTGACCGCACAGAAATCAGGCTAACTCACCATGCATGTTGAAAATTCTCAATTAATAGTGATGAACACTGAGGGTGAATCCGCTACAGGCTCAGAAAACGTCGTATTGCACCATCTTGCTATGCAAAATTCCTCAGTAAGGGCCTGCCATTCCATCGGAAATTTTGCTACGCAATTCGGCACAATACGTCGCCCTCTGAACCTGTCCAACCGCTCTTTCTAGGATGATTACGGTACGGCTTGATAAGAACAAGCATAACCGGAAACGATTTGATTGTGGGGTTGCAGCGCTGAACAGCTATTTGCGCATGATGGCCAATCAGCAGTCAGGCAAAGACAACAGCAGAACATTTGTGCTGGAAGAGGCAACCAATCCTGAGCATATTATCGGTTACTACACACTCACCATGATACCGATTGATCTGGGTGCGATACCAGCAAAACTACAGAAAAGGCATCAAAATGCGCATGCCGGAGGCCTGATTGCCCGTCTGGCTGTCGATAAGCGGTATGCCAAGCGTGGTTTTGGTGAATGGTTATTGATCGATGCGTTAAAAAAATTGCTCACAGCCAGTGAAACCGTTGGCTTTCCCCTCGTGATTGTTGATGCGAAAGATGGCGCAATGCAATTTTACGAAAAGTATGGCTTCACGGCTTTTATGGACACACCCAATAAATTGTTTATTACAGTGGCGGATATCCGTACAAGCTTGAATAGGCAACAACCATGAGCAACACCGAAATCGTCCAGAAACTCTGGAACCTCTGCGATGTGCTGCGCGACGACGGCATCAACTACTCCGACTATGTCACCGAGCTGGTGCTGCTACTGTTCATCAAGATGGAGTACGAGCAGGCCGAGGCCAAGGTCAAGTTTGAGCACAAGCTGCCAGAGGGGTGCCGCTGGCCCGATCTGCGCGACCAGTCCGGTCTCAATCTGCTCAACAGCTACCGCCAGATGCTGCTCGACCTCTCCAAGAGCACCGACCCGCTGATCGCCGCCATCTATGCCGACGCCCAGACCCGCCTGCGTGAGCCGCGCCACCTGGAACAGCTGATCAAGAGCCTCGACGCCATCGACTGGTTCAGCGCTCAGCGGGACGGCCTTGGCGACCTCTACGAGGGGTTGCTGGAGAAGAACGCCAGCGAGACCAAGTCCGGCGCCGGCCAATATTTCACCCCGCGCCCGCTGATCGACAGCATCATCCGCTGCATCAAGCCGCAAGCGGGGGAGACCATCCAGGACCCCGCCGCCGGTACCGCCGGGTTCCTCATCGCCGCCGACGGCTACATCAAGAGCCAGACCGACGACCTCTACGAGCTGAAAGACAAAGACTGCGGCTTCTAGAAGACCCGCGCCTTCGTTGGCATGGAGCTGGTGCCCGGCACCCGCCGTCTGGCATTGATGAACTGTCTGCTGCACGGCATGGAGGGGGATGAAGAGGGCGTGGTGCATCTCGGCAACACCCTCGGCCTGGCGGGCACCCAACTGCCCAGGGCCGATATCATCCTCACCAACCCACCCTTCGGCACCGCCAAGGGCGGTGGCGGCCCGACCCGTGACGACTTCACCTACAAGACCAGCAACAAACAGCTCGACTTCCTGCAGCACATCTACCGCAACCTCAAGCCCGGCGGCCGCGCCGCCGTGGTGTTGCCTGACAACGTGTTGTTCGAGGCCGGGGTCGGCAGCGTGATCCGCCGCGACCTGATGCACAAGTGCAACCTGCACAGCATACTGCGCCTGCCCACCGGCATCTTCTACGCCCAGGGGGTCAAGACCAATGTGCTCTTCTTCACCAAAGGCACCGCAAAGAGACCTGAACAAGAAGAGAACTGTACCCAGAATGTCTGGGTCTACGACCTGCGCACCAACATGCCCAGCTTCGGCAAGCGCACCCCATTCGGCGAGCAGCACCTCAAGCCCTTTGAAAAGGTCTACGGCCGCAAACCCGATGGCACCAGCAAGCGCACAGAGAACGAGTGGAGTTTCACTAATCCCCCTCTCCCTCAGGGAGAGGGCAACTTCACCAATAACTCCCTCTCCCTTGAGGGGAGAGGGCCGGGGTGAGGGTGAAGAGGTCACGCAAACGCCAGAGACCTCCCGCTGGAGATGCTTCACCCGCGACTACATCCGCGACCAGAAAGGCGACTCCCTGGATATCAGCTGGATCAAGGACCAAGACAGCGTCGATGCAGCCAGCCTGCCGGAGCCCGATGTGCTGGCCGCCGAGGCGATGAGCGAGCTGACCGAAGCATTACGCGAGCTGGATGGGCTGATGCAGGCGCTTGGGGCTGGGGACGAGGCGTTGGCGCAACGGGAGTTGTTGAGCGAAGTATTGGGGTTGGGAGAACGCAATGGTTGAACAACCCCACCCGATGCTCTCGTTCCCACGCTCCCGCGTGGGAATGCCTACCTCTCTTACCCGATGCACAGCATCCTCCGCGGTTATCCGGTTAGGTTGTTCGGGTGTTGGGGGTTTTGTTCAATTTTCTGCCGTATTGTTGTCCTGTATGCATTCCCACGCAGGAGCGTGGGAACGAGGGAAAGGCCTTCCGTGGTGAACTCACCGCCGAGTGGCGCGAACAACACCCCGAGCTGATCAGCGGCGAAAACTCCGACGAGGCGTTGTTGGAGCGGATCAAGGCAGAGCGGGAGAAGCTCAAGCCAGTGAAGCGGGCGAGAAAGAAGCGGGTGGTTTCGTGATAAGGCAGTTGCCGCCTCGTTCCCACGCTCCCGCGTGGGAATGCATACCTTGGCTTCAGGTCAGGTATGGGTTCCCACGGAGGACCGTGGGAACCAGCTATATCAGAGGAATGTGATCCAGCTGGAAGGAGACATGCCATCGCCCGCGAATCCACCGACTGGCTGCCATTTTCACCCTCGTTGCCCGCAGGCCTCTGAGCAATGCAGGGTGGCATATCCTGAACCGACCGAAATCGGTAAGCACCACCGGGTCAGCTGCTGGCTGCATTCTGCATAAGTTGACGAATAAGCCAGAAGGAACGATGGCGACACCCACAACTCATTTCGATTTCATGGCAGCTTACGCAATTCGAAGCAGTAACGGTTCGGGTGATCGGTTGTTATATGTGCTCTTGGATTCCCCGCGATGGGCATTCGACAAAGGCGCAGCTGACGGCACTGAAACTGATCATCGGGCCAGGTGACCGTGACGAGCCTGTCATAACCATCTGCTGCCCAACGAGGATTGAAAACAGCAGGAATCCTCCGGCACCCCGTTTCCCCGCTTGTGTTCAGGTGAGCACTTCCAGATCCCTCTTTGTATCAGCACCTGCAAACATATCATCTAGCAGCTTCTTGGATATCCTAAAAGTATCCCAAGCCCAACATGTTGTGTTGTAGGATATGCCGATGTCACCGTATTCGATCCTGTTTCTGTTGGTTGTTATTCCTCTGGCCGCTTGGTTTGGCTGGGATTTTCTGTCTGCCAATAGAAAAGATGCAGAGCTGATGGCCTGGCTGGCGGCCCCTTTTGCAGTGATAGTTGCAGGCCTTGCTTTGATCAGATGGGCGCCCGAAAGGCAGCGAAAGAAAATTGGTAAACCACGCAAAACACCACCTCACTATCGTCAACTGCTGCATTCGTTACGTAGACACAAGGAGCCGGAAGCGGCCGTCCTCAAAGCAGTGCTGAGCGACTTACCTCACACTTGGGAAGAGTACCGCCTCCACTGCGTTGCTCGGCATGCCCAGGGGCAGAGGCGGGTCGACCGCCGTTTCGTGCGTCTGAGCCTGTTGATGGACACCGGCAGTGAGAGCGAGGGGGAACGCTGGCAGGAAAACAAAGAGCAGCAGTTCCAGGACCTGCATGATCTGCTCGATGCCCGACCAGACGACCAGGCCCTCGTCCTGCTGGGTTCCCCCGGCTGTGGAAAATCGACCTTGATGCACCGCCTCGAGTATGACCTGGCGCTCGCTGCTCTACAGTCTCGGAAGGACACACCTCCACTGACCTGGGTCGTGCCCCTCAATGCCTGCAAAAAGACCAAGGGACAGGACCTCCCACCACCCGGTGACTGGTTGGCCGGACGCTGGCAGGAGGAATATCCCCATCTTCCTCCCCTGGAACGGCAACTCAAGGCTGGGCTCTGGTTACTGCTCGATGGTCTGAACGAGTTGCCGCACCATTCACGTGACGCGTACGCAGAACAGGTGGATGCCTGGAGAGCGTGGCTGACCGGCCTACCCCGAAACTGCCGGGCCCTGTTCAGCTGTCGTTCCCTGGATTACAGCGAACCCCTGTCTGTTGAAGGCATGACCGTACCCCATGTGAGATTCAGAGAGCTGGATGATGGGCAGGTGCAGGCATTTCTCGAAGAGTACCTGCCGGAAAAGTGGCAAACTCTGTGGGAAGATCTCCGTGACTCGCCCCGTCTGGAGATGGAACGCACGCCCTTCTATCTCAAGCTGGAGGTGGAGCAGTATCGGGACCGCGGCCGTCCGCCTGCCGGTCCCGCGGAACTCTTCAGCGGTTTTGTCTGGCAGGCCCTGCGCCGGGAGGTCGCGGTAAAGCACGATCAACGCTTCGCCAATGGCCAGTTGTTGAGTTTACGTGATCAGGAGCGGATCAACGGTCCGGACGACTGGCAGTCGGCCCCCCACCAGTTGCCGGAGGAGGGTTCGCTGCTACCCGGTTTGTCAAACCTGGCCTACGGGATGCAACTCGATGAGGGAGGTGGGACCTATGTGCGCAGTACCTATGCCAGGGCGTTGGAACTGATCGGTGGAGACGATGCCGTACAGGTGCTCGAGGCCGCCGGGGCACTGGCGCTGCTGGACCAGCACAAGGTGCGCGATCAGGTCTATTTCGTACACCAGCTGTTTCAGGAGTATTTTGCTTCGCGCAGGCTTGCCCATGCCCCTGATTATTCCCTGCTGAGCAGTCACTGGCGGGTCTCGGAAGTACAACCACCACTGGCGGGGATCACGCAATCTCTGGCCTACAATGTGCCACTGCCACCGCTGCCCGCCACCGGTTGGGAGGAGACGGCACGCCTGGCGGCGGCCCTGACGGACGATCCGGCGGGTTTTATCGAGCCACTGGCCCAGGTGAACCTGCCTTTGGCCGGACGCTGTGCTGCCCAGCCCGGCGTGCGGCTCGATGAATCCCGGCGCAGGGCATTGTCCGGACGCTTGATCGAACGCAGCCGCCACCCCGAGGCCGACCTGCGTGCGCGTATCGCCGCGGGCCTGGCCCTGGGTGAGTTGGGTGATACTCGGTTGGAGAGCCATCAGGGCCCCCACGGGGCGTATCAGCTGTCACCCCGGGTCGTCATTCCGGGCAAGGTATACAGCCTCGGCAGCGACGAGGGAGAGGGTGAGCCGGACGAGCGCCCGCGGTTTTCCCTCCGCCTCGATGATTTTGAACTGGCGCAGTTCCCGGTGACCAACGCCGAGTGGCGCTGTTTCATGCAGGCCGGCGGCTATGCAAATGCCGATTGGTGGGAGACAGAGGACGCCCGGGCATGGCGCCTGGGCAAGCTCTCCATGGAGCAGGAAAAATCTCGATATAGAGATGTCAGGCTGAACCTGCAGGGGGATTTCGAGGGGGCTACAGCAGGTCTCACTCCAACCGCTATCGAGCAGGCCCAATCGTGGGTTGATACGGACCATGAAACCTTTGAGACCTGGTTATCGGACTGGCTTCCCGAGGGAGAGCTGGTGCGTGAGCCCTTGTATTGGCGCGATCCCCGTTACAACAACCCGGCCCAGCCGGTGGTGGGGGTTTGCTGGTACGAGGCACGCGCCTACTGCTGCTGGTTGAGCGAGCAGGCGGGGCGGCGCTTTTCCCTTCCAGGTGAGGCCCAGTGGGAAGTCGCGTGTCGCGGTAGTGAGCGACGCGAATACGCCTGGGAGGGAGACTACGACCCGATGAAGGCGAACGTCTACGATACCCACCTGCGGAACACCACACCCGTGGGCATATTTCCAGCGGGTGATACCCCGCAGGGGCTGATGGACATGACCGGCAATGTCTGGGAGTGGACTCGCGACCGCTTTGAAGGCTACCCGATGCTACCCGATGATGGTCGGGGCGAAGCAACGGGCCGTCAGCGGCGGGTGCTGCGCGGCGGTGCGTTCCTCAACTCTCGGCAGGACGTGCGCGCGGCCTCTCGCAACGGCTCCGATCCGGCCCACCGTCACGACAACGTTGGTTTTCGTGTGTGTTGTGAGCTGTCCCCCATCGTGAAACCTGATCGCTGATTACCGCGTAGCGGTGAAAAATTCTTGCCTGCACGACACGCTTGTTGAATACTGTGTTGGCGACCCATTGGGCCGTGGGGTTCCCCGGCATGTCCGGCGGGTGCTGCGCGGCGGTGCGTTCAACAACAATCGACAGAACGTGCGCGCGGCCTATCGCAACAACAACGATCCAGCCAACCGTAACAACAACGTTGGTTTTCGTGTGTGTTGTGAGCTGTCCCACATCTTCTTCCCCCTTCCGGGGGATGGGCGCCTGCCCATCCGGGTCTGTTCGCTACCCAGGTAGCAACCGGCCTGCAACAGTATCCGCAGATCAAGGTTTGCGGATTGAGCGAAGGCGAGGAGATGGCGCGGGTGAGTCCCGTCCGCACAGGCCCTGCCTGTCGGGCGCATAGCAAAAAGGGGTGGCCCCCGGCTCTGCCCGGGCCACCCCCTCTATTTTCCGCTCTTCAACCAGCCACCCAGCAGGCGCCCTATCTCCGCCACCAGGCGACTGACATGCTCATATTGCCCGTGACTCAGCCAGTGCCAGTGGTGGGCCAGGCGCAGGTAGAGCCGAAGCTTGTTCAACGCGGCATCCGCTGATCGCAGATGGCGTTGACGAGTGGAGCCACCCTGACTGTGGGCCTCGTAGAGGCACTCATGAAGATCGAGGGCGGCGTCCATCATTCTTTAGGGTTAGCGTGTTTCGGTAGAGCTTGGGAAAATGCCCCGACTTGGGCAGCAGCCAGATGAGCAGGTCGTGACACCGGCTGAAAAGAATCATTGAATCGGGCATCGAGGGTCTCCGTATGCGTGGGCTGTTTGACCAGGTCGTGGACTGGGGGAATCTCATACAGGCATTTCAACTGGCGGCGCGGGGTAAACGAGGTCAACAGGAGGTGGCGATTTTCGAGCATGGACTGGCCGATCGCCTGTTCAGACTGCAGCAGGAGTTGAAAGGATGCCTTTATCGACCGGGATCGTACAGGAGTTTCTATATCCATGAGCCCAAGCGGCGAAAGATCAGCGCCGCGCCGTTTCGGGATCGGGTGGTTCATCACGCGCTGATCCAAGTCATCGAGCCGCTGTTTGAACCGCGATTCATTGGGGATAGCTATGCCAATCGGATCGGCAAAGGGACACACCGGGCAATGGACCGGCTACAGGCGTTTTCCCGTCGTTATCGCTATGTGATACGCATGGATGTGGTGAAGCATTTCCCCTCCATCGATCATGAGATCCTGATGCGGCGACTGACTGCGGTGATTGGCGACCAGCAGGTGCTGTCGCTTTGTCGCTTGATTCTCGCCGGCGGGGAAGGGGTGTTGGATCAGGAGTATTCCATGGTCTATTTTCCGGGAGACGATCTGTTCGCGATCAACCGGCCGCGGGGATTACCCATCGGAAATCTCACCTCCCAGTTCTGGTCCAACTGTTACCTGGATGCGTTGGACCAGTTCGTTAAAAGGGAGTTGCGTTGCCCGGCTTACCTCCGTTATGTCGATGATCTTGCACTGTTCGGCGACAACAAGCCCCAGCTTTGGAGATGGAAAAAGGCGATAATCGAACGGCTGGCCTCCCTGCGGCTGACGATCCATGAAGGCACCCAGGTGCAACCTTGTGCCGCCGGTATCCCCTGGCTTGGTTTTCTGGTCTGGCCCGACCACCGGCGGGTGAAGGCGCGCAATGTCCGCAATGCGACCCGGCGGCTGGGTACGCTGTTTGACGGTTACCACGAGGGCCGGATCACCTTTGCGGAAATGGATGCCAGTGTGCAGGGCTGGATCAATCATGTGCGCTATGCCGATACCTGGGGCCTGCGACGGCATCTCCTCTGGGACAAACGGCTGCCCGGAAACAGGGGTTGTGATACTTTTGTTCCTGATCTGCCATCTGATTACAGGAAGTGAGTCGTGCGTTTTCTCTATCTTGCCGTTGTTGCTGTCGGGCTTCTGCTTTTACTCTGGTATGGGCGTGGCTGGCTACTGGCCCAGAACGGGTACATCCAGATAGTCGCCGCACTGGCTACTATTGCCGGCTTCTTCGTCACGATCTGGGCTCTGATACG
>CBDVCD010000142.1:0-8559 GCA_965372385.1 uncultured Gammaproteobacteria bacterium
GCCGCCTTTGGTCGCAGCCATGGGCAGCTCCTACGATGGCATTTTCAGTGTGAAGGCATGGGCATGACATAGGGAGCTGAATGGTTACCCAATTATTAGCAAAAAAAAGCCTGATGCTCTATGGCATCAGGCCTTTGCGTGTTAATGAACTGGGTCAGCTGCGTTTGATCGCACTCTAGTCGATAAAAAACTGCTGGCTCAATTTCGCCTTATGGAAGCGGGTCTCGCCTCTGGGTTTAACCTGCAGTTCAAAATTCAGTGTCTCCTGATCAGCGATTCTGAATTCACCAATGTAATAGATTGCTTCACCCTCTGTGACTTTGCGCATGGGGATGCTGATCAACTGGCCCCGGATATTGGTGGCCTTGGCCATGATGATGGCCTCAACGGGTTTACCTGTTGTCTCAGGGGTCTCCTTGATCACACTGACATTCAGCATGCCGCGGTATTTACTCCGTTGTATCCGGTACTGCTTGGCGATGGCCGGGTCCAATGTGGCACTGGGGATGGCATTGTGATGGATGGTGTATCCAGGGATAGAGGTACTGTTCTCAGCCCAGACGCTGTATGAGAGCAGCATGAATGCGAGCAGTATCAGGCGGGTGATGTTTTTGGTTTTCATGGTTATCCTCCAAATGGATGCCGGATTTTCGTCCGATCTTAGTTTGTCACTGCATTTTTGTCCATAGGAAAGAGCCGCCTGCCTAGCATACCCATTCGCGGATGACGCCTTGGCAATAGGCCTGGCAGGATTAGCCTGTCTCAAGAGACGTTTTGTTTCACCAGTTGAGGTTTGGGGCGGTCCACACTGGTCAACGGTTGATTGTTGCTGAGACGATTTGCCATGTTACGCAAGGCAGTGAGTTGTCCGGCTATCTCTGTGTACTGTTCCTGCAATTCGAGAATGCGGTACTGAAGGGTGCTGCGGGATTGGCCAATCTTCTGCAGATTAGACAAACGTTTTTCCATCATCTCCTTGTGGTCACGTATCTGCAGCACCAAAGGCTCCAATGTTGAGACAAGCCAGGCCCCTATTTCACTGTCTGCGCGATGAAAGATCTCCCGGGCGCGGTGGACCAGTGCCGAGAAGAAGCGTTTAACCACAAAATTCTGTTCCATCATTGCGGTAACCGGGCTGTTGCGGAAGACCTCAGCCTCCTGATGCAACAGTTCCAATTCCACCCGATATTTGACGATGGAGAACATCTTTGGCTGTACAACGGAAAAACCGTGTTCGTTCTGAAACTTGCGGTAGATGGAGCGGATCAGTTTTCGGGTCTGTTCACTCTGTGACACCACGCTCTGCATGTTATGCCGTATCTCCTCGAAGAGGCGTTTCATGGTGGACTTCATGCCCCCAGTGGTCCAGGAGTTGCTCATCTCACGCCGGCTGCGTTCAATGACCCTGTTCAAGGTCTTGAAGTTCAGAGTCTCCTGTAACTGATCGGCCTGTTGTTTCAACTCCTTCCGGCTCAGCTGGAAACGCTCCACGTCCCGAAGATATTGTGACTGTTCAATGCGGGTCTTTTCCATCAGACCCGTGATGACGTCATCACTCTTGCCACTCAGCTCCTCCAACTCTTCGAGTTGGCCTTTGGTGTTGTTGAGTTTGCCGGAGAGAACGCTACGGCTGTTGTCCAGCATCTGCCCGACGTCTGATCCTAGGGTTTCGAGTATAATCTGCTGCTTGATGCCAAGAACATCCTGACCGAGAAAATTTTCCAGGTCCAAGAGTCCGCTTTTGTCCAACAGTTCAGGATCTTTCTTGACCTTTGCCAGCAGCCCCTTTTGTGCGGAAACCGGGAATACGGAGGTTTGTGCAATGCCCAGTATTTCGGCGCTGGATGTTTGTTGATTACGAATGGCTTCAGACACATCTGAAGCATCCCGCAAGTCATCCCAGAGCATGTCGATTTTGTTGAGGACCACCATCAGGCCCCGTTGGCGCCCGCTTTGGAAGCCCTTGATGTGGTGCTGCCAAATCTCCATATCGCTGCGGGTAACACCGGTATCGGCGCCCAGCACAAAGAGAACTGCCTGGGCGGATGGAAGCATATTCAGGGTCAGTTCCGGCTCGCTGCCCAAGGCGTTCAAACCTGGGGTGTCAAGGATTATCAGACCCTGTTTCAACAAGGGGTGAGGGAAGCTGATCAGAGCATGCCGCCATTTTGGAATCTCGATCATTTCGGGTGGCTTGCTCTGATGCGGGTGAAGGTCTGGGCTATAGAGGCCCAGGTGTTTGGCCTCTTCCAAGGGGACGCTCTTCGTCTGAATGACCTCATTGAGCGCAGCCTTCATCAGTTCGACCGATTCGGTCTCCAGTGGATAGTGGACCCACTGTTTGTGGTCGTCCCTGAGCTGAGTAATGGTGATATCCTGCAGACGGGTCTCTATGGGGAGGAGGTGGACATAGGATTCATTTCGATGGCTGTCATAAAAGAGCTCGGTGGGACACATCGTGGTGCGCCCGGCATCTGACGGTAGTAGACGGTGGCCATAGTCCGCAAAAAAGATGGCGTTGATTAACTCAGTCTTGCCTCGGGAGAATTCAGCAACAAATGCGATGGTCAGTTTGTCACCCTTGAGTGTTTTCAAGGTGTGTTCAATGTTGTGCTGCATATCCGGCGTGGACATGCCATTTTCTTCCAACCAGGGGCCATACTCCTCAATGGTGTTGATGATATCCATCTTCCATTGGTCATAGGCTTGCAGTTGTTGTTGAAAACGTATTTTATCCATCATTCCATCCCGAATATTATCAATGGGACCAGGTCGTTAGGGTTTTCTTGAGGATAGATGCAAGTATTAGGTGAGCCAGGGGTTTTGTTTCGGATGTACTTGAATCTACTCAAGTTATTGAATCATCAACAGGTATCGGCATCTTGGTAGGGGACTTTAACCGCAGGGATTTGGAGCGGGATGTTTCGCCTGATTCCAGGCTGATCCGTGAGCGGGGCAAACCAAACTGTTTAGCGAGAAACTTGATCAGATGGATATTGGCCTGGCCATCCACCGGCGGTGCCGTGATGGTTATTTTATACTCATCTTCCCCGTAGGGTGCCACAAAGGCATCGCGGGAGGCCTTGGGTTGAATGCGCAACCGCAGGATAAGATCCTGATCCTCCCATCTATACCAACTCATAGGCTTCCGCTAAGCATGCGTAAGGGAGGTAACAGCAGCATCTTTAACAAGATCAAGCCAATCATGACAAGCATGGGTGAGAGGTCAATGCCTGACATGGGAGGCAGAATTTTACGGGCCGGGCGCATCACGGGTTCGGTGAGGCTATAGAGCAGGGTGGATGCCGGGTTATATGCCCCCGGATTGATCCAGCTCAAAATGACCTGTATCAGTACCGCAAACAGGAAGATGTTGATCAACAATTCCAGCAGTTCCGGGATTGCCCAGAGCAGGGGGGCAAAGGCGTGGACAGTGCTGCCGCTGACCAGCACGATCAGCAACAGTTCGATATATTTCAATCCCCAGGCCAGCAGAAGCGAGGCGATATCGACCCCACCAATCCCTGGAATAAAACGGCGCAGTGGCTTCAGTGGCGGGGTTGTGATCTTCACCAGAAACTGGGTGATGGGATTGTAGAAGTCTGCCCGCACCAGTTGTAGCAGAAACCGCAACAAAACGGCCAAGATATAGAGACCAAAAAGGGTCTGAATGAGGAAGGCCGCCGGGTTTGTTAGATAGCTGTTGCCCATAGTCTGTTTAACTTCTCTCAATTACCATTAGTTGTCATTGTTGAGCTTTTTCTGTTTGCCCAGCATGTTGGATAACTCCTCCGAGCGATCGCGGGCCCCCTTTAGCGCAGTTTTGAATAGCTCCCGCAGTTTGCCCTGCTCGAGAATGCCCAGGGCCCTTTCCGTGGTGCCACCGGGTGATGTGACCTTCTCCCGCAGGGTGGCCGGAGAATCGTTACTCTCCATGGCCATGCGGGCGGCCCCCAGTGCGGTTTGTAGCGTGAGCAGCCGGGCGGTGTCCTCATTCAGCCCCATGTCACGGGCAGCCTCCTCCATGGCCTCCATGACGAGGAAGAAGTAGGCCGGGCCACTGCCGGATACCGCCGTCACCACATCCATGAGGGATTCTTCGGCCACCCAGCGTGTCAGGCCTACCGCACGCAGGATGCTTTCAGCCAGGTTTTTCTGTTCTTGGCTGACGCCTCTGCTTGCGTGTAGGCCAGTGGCCCCAGCCTGAATCATGGCTGGGGTGTTCGGCATGCTGCGAACCAGGGCGATCTTGTTCCCCAACCAGCTACGCAAGGCACTCTCCTGGACACCGGCAGCGATGGAGATGATCAGTGGGTGTTGCTGCTGTATCGTAGGAGCCAGATCACGGGCAACGATTTCCAGTATCTGGGGCTTTACCGCCAGTACTACCACGTCGGCGTCCGCTACGGCTTGATGGTTGTCTGTTTCGGTGCGTATTCCACAGCGTGCGGCCAGTCGAGCGAGTTGTTCCCCGTCCGGATCACTGGCCGTAATGCGTTTTGGGTCGTAACCGTCAGCTATGAGTCCGCTGATCAGGCTGGTGGCCATGTTGCCGCCACCGATGAAGGTGATATTGTTTGATTTCATCTTGTTTGAATAGGCTGCTAGCCAGGTTCAGATACTGTAGGTTAGTTTTTCACATTATACTGCCGGGGACCAAAAATTGCGGTACCGATCCGCACCAGGCTGGTGCCCTCTGCAATGGCAGCCTCAAGGTCACTGGACATGCCCATCGAGAGGGTGGCAAGGGGCAGTGTATTGGTGCTCAAACGGTCGCGCAGCTCTCGTAACATCTGAAACGGGCGACATTGTGTTTTTGGGTCGTCTGAGTGGGCTGGGATGGTCATCAGCCCCTGAATCGCCAGGTTGGGGAATGCCGCATAACGTTTAAGCAGTTCGGGCAGTTCTGCTGGCTCATGTCCATCTTTGCTTGCTTCGCCACTGGTGTTGACCTGGATACAGACTTTCAGTGGAGCCAATCCCACGGGACGCTGATCACTCAGCCGTTGGGCATGTTTGAGGCTGGCGAGACTATGCACCCAAGCAAAATTTTCCGCGATGGGTTTCGTCTTGTTGCTCTGCAGTCGTCCGATAAAGTGCCATTCAAGTTTCAAGTCACTGAGTTGTTCAATTTTTTTCAGGGCCTCCTGCAGGTAGCTTTCACCGAACGCCCGTTGCCCCAGAAGGTGAGCCGCCCGGATTTCGTCCGCATGACGGGTTTTACTTACTGCCAGCAGCTTGATACTACCAGGCTGGCGTCCATTAGCCATTGCCGCATCCCAGATGCGCTGCCTGACCTGGTTTAAGCGCTCTTCAAGGGTGTTTTTGGCACTCGTATGCAATGACTTTTGCAACCATTAGTATCTTTACCAGAATCGGTATATTAGACCAGATAGATATGGGTCCTGAAGGAGTTTTTCAATCCAGCTGGGATCAAGCACATCAGACTCCCTTGTAAAGTTAAACTTATTAGCTGCATCGCCGATAGAAATTACCAATTACCAGTGCCTGCTGCGCATCTTCACTTGGGGGAATGAATGGATATCGCTGAACTCTTGGCATTCAGTGTCAAACACAATGCATCTGACCTGCATCTCTCGGCAGGTCTTCCGCCAATGATACGTGTTGATGGGGACATTCGTCGCATCAATGTGCCTGCATTGGAGCACAAGGTGGTTCACGGCCTTGTGTATGACATCATGAACGACAAACAGCGCAAGGACTTTGAGGAGTTCCTGGAGAATGACTTCTCATTCGAGATCCCGGGGCTGGCCCGTTTTCGTGTCAATGCCTTCAATCAGGCAAGGGGCGCCTCGGCCGTGTTTCGCACCATTCCCTCGAAGGTGCTTACCCTGGAAGAGCTTGGCTGCCCACAGACCTTCAAGGAAATTGTAGACGTGCCGCGTGGGTTGGTGCTGGTAACCGGCCCCACCGGTTCGGGTAAGTCCACTACCCTCGCGGCGATGATGGACTATAAAAATGACAATGACTATGCCCATATTCTGACCATTGAAGACCCAATTGAATTTGTTCACAGCAGCAAAAAATGCCTGATCAACCAACGGGAGGTGCATCGTGACACCCTGGGTTTTTCGGAAGCGCTGAGGTCCGCGTTACGTGAGGATCCGGACATTATCCTGGTGGGCGAGTTGCGTGATCTGGAAACCATTCGTCTTGCAATGACGGCAGCTGAAACCGGCCATCTGGTATTTGGTACCCTGCATACCAGTTCCGCGGCCAAGACTATCGACCGTATTATCGATGTGTTTCCGGCAGGTGAGAAGTCGATGGTGCGTTCCATGCTTTCGGAGTCTCTCCGGTCGGTTATCGCTCAGACCCTCTTGAAGAAGATCGGCGGTGGTCGGGTAGCAGCCTGGGAGATCATGGTCGGCACTCCGGCAATTCGTAACCTGATACGTGAAGACAAGGTGGCGCAGATGTATTCCGCGATTCAGACAGGTCAGGCCACGGGTATGCAGACCATGGATCAGGCACTTCAGGCGTTGGTGAAGAAGGGGACTATCAGCCGTATGGATGCCAGGGCCAAGGCGCAGAATAAAGATCAGTTTTAACGGCGAGTCTCTTGGGGCAACAGAAGAGCCCTCCCTGGATTGTCATGGGCCAATTGATGAGGAAAAGTCATGGAATTTAATGCGCTTTTAAGCATGATGGTCAAGAAAAAGGCGTCTGACCTGTTTATCACCGCCGGCCGGGAGCCCTCGTTGAAGGTGGATGGCCGGATACTCCCGGTAAATAAGACACTGATCACGGCCGCTCAGGCAAGGCAGCTGGTGTTGAGTATCATGACCGATGCGCAACAGAAGGAGTTTGAAGCGACGAAAGAGTGTAATTTTGCCATCAGCGTCAAGGGCATCGGTCGTTTTCGGGTCAGTGCCTTTATCCAACGGGATGCGGCAGGCATGGTGTTGCGGCGTATCGAAACGCACATTCCCTCCCTGGATCAACTGATGTTACCACCGGTTTTGAAGAATCTGGCCATGGCCAAGCGTGGCATCGTACTGTTTGTCGGGGCGACTGGTACGGGTAAATCCACCTCTCTCGCGGCTATGATTGGTCATAGGAATGCCCAAGGATCCGACCATATCATCAGTATCGAAGACCCGATTGAGTTCATCCATGAACATCAGGGTTGTATCATTACTCAGCGCGAGGTGGGTCTGGATACCGAGTCCTATGAGGTGGCACTTAAGAACACCCTGCGGCAGGCGCCGGATGTGATCCTGATCGGTGAGATCCGTACCCGTGAAACCATGAGACATGCCATCGCATTCGCTGAAACCGGTCATCTCTGTTTTTCCACCCTGCACGCCAACAATGCCAATCAGGCGCTGGATCGCATTATTCACTTCTTTCCCGAAAATGAGCGGGAGCAGGTATTCATGGATCTTTCCCTGAATCTGAAGGCAATCGTTGCTCAGCAGCTGATTCGCCGGGCGAATGGGAAAGGCCGCAGGGCCGCCATAGAGGTCATGCTCAATACCCCACTGGCCGCCGAACTGATTCGCAAGGGTGAGATACCCAAGTTGAAAGAGTTGATGAAGCGCTCCAATGAGCAAGGCATGAACACTTTTGACCAACACCTCTATAAGCTCTATTTAGAGGGTGAAATCAGCTATGAAGATGCCCTGGCCTATGCGGATTCAACCAATGATGTCCGGTTGATGATCAAGCTTGGCGCAAACCGGAGCAACGAGGCGCTGGCAGAGGGTTTGAGTGGTGTTGGTCTGCTGGATGGGAGAGGCTGAGTTTCACTCGTTCCGTGCTCTCTGCCAGCCGCCATGGATGATCCGTCCGGATAAAAATTTAGGGCCGCGGAAAAAATGATTTGTCCGAAGATCACGTTCATATTTGGGTGAGATTTGGGCGATTTGATTGAACAAATCCGCAAGACTAGCTGGGCTAATTTGAGGAATTTGTGATTGAAAATCGCCCAAAGGTTGACCGAAGAGGGGCGTGAGATAGGACAAATCTTTTTTTTTGTGGCCCTTACCCCAGAAATTCCATCGCAATGGCATATTGCCGGTTTGCTTCATTATCCACTTCGCCCCTGTCATTCATGATCATCTCGCAGTTTCTGGCCATGCGGGCCTGCATGGCGGCCTTCCATGCTGGGTTGTTATTCTCCTTGAGCTGATTGTCTGGCGCCAGACAGGCTGAGATAGCGGCGGCCACGAAGTGTTCAGCCTGGGCTGACCAGTCGGCATCACGGCCACAGGCGGTATAGCTTTCGACAGCGAGGCTTTTGGCGTTTTTATATGCGATTTCAAGCTCGTTGGTGGTTCGTTCAGTATGACAGGCGGCCTGTATACCTTGAGTGATAGCTGGATGATTACAGAGGTGACTGACGCTGGCGACAAAACCTGCGCCGAGTTGACGCTGGCTCTCTATTGGGAGACTTTTCAAAACCTCGCGGAGTTGTTGATCATTTGTGATCATCTGCGACATGATTTTGTCCTCTCTTCGGTGGGGATGCTTCAAGCTGAATCATCCTAGAATCCTCAGTTGGATGGGGTAGAGTGTGCGTTTGTGGTGGTGCAG
>CBDVCD010000143.1:0-8425 GCA_965372385.1 uncultured Gammaproteobacteria bacterium
CACTCAGCGCCAGCGCCTCCGACATGAGCGGTTGGCTGCTGCTTGGCCTGCCCGGTTACGCCTATCTCTCCGGCATGGAGTCGATCTGGCTGGCGGTTGGACTGCTGCTTGGCACCTGGCTCAACTGGCGCATTGTCGCCGCCCGGCTAAGGGTCTACTCGGAGCGGGCCGGTAACGCCCTGACCCTGCCGGAGTATCTCTCCAACCGATTCGAGGACAAGAGTGGTCTGATCCGCATCGTCTCCGCTCTGTTTATCCTGCTGTTCTTTCTCTTCTATACCAGTTCGGGACTGGTGGCGGGCGGCAAGCTGTTTGAATCGGTCTTCGGCCTACCTTATATATGGGCCGTGGCCGCCGGCACCCTGACCATCATCCTCTACACCGCTTTCGGGGGGTTCCTGGCGGTCTCCTGGACCGATCTGGTGCAGGGGCTGTTGATGGCGGCGGCACTGGTGGCGGTGCCGCTGATGCTGTTGGGTGATTTTGCATCATCCTCAAGTCTGATTGCCGAGATGGCGAAGACCAATGCCAATCTGCTCGATCCATTGACCGATAAGGATGGAGAGGCCTTAGGCTGGGTTGCCATCGTCTCCCTGCTGGCCTGGGGTCTGGGCTACTTCGGTCAGCCGCATATCCTGGCGCGTTTCAAGGCGGTGGAATCGGTGGAGCTGATTCCCCGGGCGCGCCGCATCGCGGTGACCTGGGTGGCCCTGACCCTGACTGCCGCCTGTCTGGTGGGCATGGCCGGCATCGGCTACTTTGAAACCCCTTTGGTCGACTCGGAGAAGGTCTTCATTCATCTGGTGGATGCCCTGTTCCATCCCCTGGTGGCGGGCATCTGCCTGGCCGCGATTCTGGCGGCGATCATGAGTACCGCGGACTCCCAGCTATTGGTCGCCTCCAGCGCCTTCACCGGTGATCTCTACAAGACACTGATCAGGCGCCAGGTGACGGACCGGGAACTGGTGATCGTCGGCCGCGTGGCGGTATTGGCCATCGCCCTGGCTGCCTTCATCCTGGCGATGAACCCGCAGAGCAAGGTGCTCGATCTGGTGGCCTATGCCTGGGCCGGTTTCGGCGCAGCCTTTGGCCCGGCAGTTATCCTTTCCCTCTATTGGCCGGCCATGACCCGGCAGGGGGCCCTGAGCGGCATCATCGCCGGTGGCGTGATCGTGGTGGTATGGAAGCAGCTGGAGGGAGGTATCTTTGAACTCTATGAGATCGTGCCGGGCATCCTTGCCTCGGTTGCTGCCATTGTGCTTGTTAGTCTGATGAGCAGATCCGATAGAGTAGAACCTAGAACATGGTTGTAATTCTACTTTGCCGGGTTAACGCCAATGCCATTAACTTAAGCCGCCACTCACCGCGACCGTTTGTAATTATCTGAAAACCCTGGCACCCGCACCTTACGTAAGTTTCGTGGATAAGACCGCCCTGGTCTTACTGCCTCGACGCATGCGGCCATTTTCTCTATGAGTCGCCAGCATAAATCAAGCGGCGAGATCGTGAGCAAAATCCGAACGATATGGTTCTTCATCTTTGATAGTACATTGGCAAAATTCACGCGGTACATGCGCTTGCGCTGGCCATGACGATCATCTACCAGCCACTGCGCTGCCTTGGCGAATAGGGCCGCCAGATTCAGTGCCAGGATCTTGGCGTGGAAATCCTGTAACAAAACCTGCGGCGTTTTGCCTGAGAAGTTTTCGATCTCCAGACGCATCTTCTCCCGTTTGTAGTTCTCCTCTACGCCCCAGCGAAGCTGATAGAGTGTGCCGAACCAGACGGTTGGGTAGGTGCTTTCATCCAGTAGAGAGGTGACCAGCACTTCAACTTCGCCGCTCTTCAGTACCACCCGGATCAGGCGAACCGGAATGGGGCCACTTGAGAGGTTGTACTCTTCACATTGATGAACGCTGGCCCAGTTGGGCTTGAGCATCACGACACGGCTTTTGTCTCCAGCATCCAGAAAGTCTTTGACCTCTGAGTGAAAATCCTTTCTCACCCGCATGCAGTAATGACGGCTCTCTTCGTGGTGATAGGCCAACAGCCAGAAGGCGGGATAGCCACGGTCATAGAGCACCAGATCATCCGCCAACAGACGGGGTAGATAGCCGGAGGCCAGCTCACGCTCACTGGTGTCATAACGGACCATATCGGCCTGCACCACTTGTTTATTCAACACGTCATAGAGACGGGAAAAGCGCGCCATCGGGACACTGCTGTCAACCGGCCGGCCGAAATGGCGATCAATCTCCGGTGTGTTGGGTAGACGCCCCGTGGAGCCGTCCACCGCCAAGAGGCGAAAACCCTGCCAGCGTTGTTGTGGTAGCCGTTTCGCGGTGCTGTCGAGTAGCGCCTCGTTGAGCTGGACGAAGGCCTCTGGTTTGAGTTTGCGACGGGCTTTACAGAAGGCCGCCGGTGTCACAGTGTGTGCCGTTGGGCTTTCTGTGATGGTTTCAAAGAACTGATCCAGCTCGTCTTGCACCGTGCCTTTGCGATAGTTCAACATCAATGAGATCAGGTGAGTCAGTGGGAGTGATCGATTCCGCGTGAAATCGGATGGTTTCCTTTGTACTTGCTGACGAAATTTGCTGGATTCCAATAATTGCTTTATGGGCCTATAAGTATTTTCAAATAATCCTTAAAATCCCTTTACGGTCTGTTGGGGGTAATGGGTCGATCTTGAGCATTATTTGGCTCCAAGTAGCTGGTTTATGATGTGATTATTATAACAAATACAATGGGTTGCTGCTTAAGTTAATGGCATTGAGGTTAAACAGATGCCGAATCGCACTCTCCGCACTCCAGTCCTTATTGGCGTCTTGAACCCGAGTATCTGCTCACAGGCCCTCCGAGAGGGTCAGTTAGGTGATACAGATGGTATTTCCCGTCAATGGCGCAATAACCATTTTAGACTGTCCTGCCACAAGGTGGTCTGGCTTTTGTCGCGGAAGAAGCCAAAATGGCCGAGAGGCGCCACACCGAGGTCTGGAGGATGAATATGTCGGTGCTCGATCGAGGCGCTGGAATAGTAACTAAGCAACACCTCGACCGCTTGTTGCGGTGCTAGAGGATCATCCGCGATGCTGTAGGCCAGAATTGGCCTGGCAAGCGTCTTGAAGTGCTTGCGTAGAGGCGAGCCGTCGGTGTCGATAATGAATGCCGGGCTGCGACACCATCGCGCCCATTCCAGGGCGACGCCGCTTGGCAAGTCTTCTCCCAACCCAAGCCGTTTAGCAGGAAAATAGCCCAGGAGGCGTGTCAATCCCGGCATGAGCAGATACCAAAGGATGGCGAATAGATAACGCCGTGGCCATGGCCATAAACGCCAATAGCCGCTTTGCGCCCCCACCGTTAGCAGAGCATGGATTCGTTGGTTGCCTGGTGCAAGTCCGACGAACTGTCCGCCGGCGCTGTGTCCCACGACCTGCAAGCGGGCATGGGGCCAGCGAGTGGCGACCGAACCCAGGACACCTGCCAGGTCGTTCTCTCCCCAGTCACGCATGGTCCCCTTGGCCTCCTTGATGCTGCTGCGCAGGGAGTCGCCGATTCCACGGTAGTCGAACGTGATGACCCGTAATCCTTGGCTACAGAGGAAGCTTGCAAAGGGGTTGTAGTAGCGACGGCGCACGGCTATCGCGCTACTGATAACGACGGTGCGTTCGCTGTCATCGGCGGGTTCATACAAAGTCCCCGCCAGTGTGAAGCCGTCCCGTGCCGTAAGAGACATCCCACTTATGTGCATCTATAGACCTTCGCTCTCGTTGCTAACGTTTCGGTTTGCTTTTCATCCTTCGGCCAGCCACAGGTAGATATCGAATCGGGGAGCGTCGAGATGATGACGGCGCTACACTTCGAGGCACTGGTGGTGCGGACCCGACGCAGTAATTCCCCAAGGTTCACTGGGCTTCCTCCCCAAGGAAGCGGGCTGCCGCCCTAGCCATGACAAGGTCCAGGGGTTGCTTATCTAGCAGGGGCTTGGCCTCACGCAACGCAGAAAACCGGTAGGCCTGCAACGGGCGTTGCTGGGTGGCATGTTCGAGCCAGTCGGAGGCCTCTTTCCAGAATACGAGAGGGCACCGCGCTGCATCGAAAAAGCCCGAGTGACCCAAGCCATCAAGACCGTACTGTGCAGGGTGTATGTGGCAACGCCACACTGGTGCTCGAAGATAGTAGTGCCGCATCAGGAAGTCCACAGCCCGGGGCGGAGCGTACAGAGTGTCATCAGCGAAGCTCAGCGCCAGGATCGGCGCCTGGAACGCAGCGAAGCTGGGGGTCAATTGCGTGCCATCGGCTCCGGCATAGTCAAGGCGCAACGTCCAGCGAGCGTAATCGCGCGCTGCGTTACGCTCCAGGCCGTCCAGTCCCGCCCACCGCAAGGGCACGCGGCCGAACAGTCGTAGGCAGAGGGGGATATAGAAACGGAAAAAGCCGTACACCAAGTATTTGTTGAGGCCGTCCCACAGCCGCCAGTGTCCCTTCTGGACGGCCACCGCCAAAGCCGCGTTGATCTCGGCGTGATTGGCCGCCATAGGCATGAGCTGGCCGCCGATGCTGTGGCAGACGACAGCCAGGCGGCGCGCGCCCAGAGCCTCTTTGGCCCAGGCAATCACGGCGGCAAGATCGCGTTCTCCCCAGGCCTGCATGGAGACCTGGTTGCGTGCCTGCACAGGTACCGTAGAGCGACCGATGCCGCGGTAGTCGAAGGTAAGCGCATACCACCCAGCCTCGGCCAGGTATCGGGCGAAATCCGCATACCGCTCCTGGCGCGCCCCCACTGAACCGAGGATCAGCACAGCCCGCTCCAAACCAGGTGCATCGTCGCCAAAGACCGTGGCTGCAAGCCTCAGTCCGTCGGCGGAAGGGATCGTAACGCGTCGCATGGCTTTTCCTCAGGTGGCGCCCCGGCGCGCTTTGTAGGCCATTTCAGGGCGGGCAGTTTCTTCCATCCTGGCGGCTGCCAGCGCGTCGTGCAGGTTGGAGGCCACCGGTTTGGGATGGCAGAAGACCAGCAACGATTTCCAGATCGCCTCGCCCCAACCGAAAGTCCGGTACGGGTATCCATGTTCTTCACAATATGCACGCACCCATTTGCTAAGCTGCGGGTAATGGGTGGGACTGACGGAGGGGAATAGATGATGCTCGATCTGATATTGAACCCCACCGCAAAGCAGCCGGCCCAGCCAGCCAGTACGGAAATTTACCGTGGTCAATGTCTGCATATGAACGAAGTCCAGGCCACTCGCGTTGGGCTCGATCATGAGCGCTTCCGCTGGGAAATGCGCAGGTGCAAACAGGGTAAACATCCCGTACGACATCAGGGCCAAACGCAATAGGTTGAACAGGATGACATCTGCGACAGGGAAGAACAACATCGGGACGCCGACCCAGACAACATAGTGCAGCACCAACATGCTAAGGTCGATCAAGTGCTGTGCCGAACGTGCCTTGGGATCGGCGAGCCGGCGGAGTAGATAGACCCAGCCGCTGAGGCCCACGTTAAAGGCATTGCCAACCAAAAACAACGGTAAGTAAAGCCACTGATAGCGATATAGCCAGCGGTGTAAACTTCCTGCCCTTCGCACCTCATTCTCGTTGAGCGCGAAGTAGGGCGAGAGGTCGGCATCATAGTCCACACCGGCCTGGTTTGGGTGTGGGTGATGTATAACCAGGTGTTTATGGCGCCAGAAGCTCGCAGACACTTGCAGGAAAAACGGGTAGCCAAAGAAAGTCAACGCCCTGTTGACCCAAGGCGTATCGCTTATGGCTCTGTGCGAGGCCGTATGAGCGTTGGTCGAGACACCCATACCTGCCAGTGTGATGAGCAGCATGGCCAATCCTTGCAGCAGTAGGTAATCAGTACCGATAAGAATCCCGATACCGGCGAGGGTGGCGATGACGAAAATCGCCAGTTCGCCTATGATCCTTTTTGGTGTCAGTCGATCAAAACCCTGCTCTTTAATTTGCTCACGAAATGCCTTTAGACTCTGTGTGGTGTGCATAATATGATCCTCCCATAGGAATGAGTCTTGCTAGACGCGCTCCAACCCGTACTCGGCGTGGTAATCGTTGGTGAACAACACCTGATAGACGGCTAAATTCCCCACCAGGGCTGCTGCCACGCCGCAGCTTAGGTAGTACTCCCACATTCGCTTGAAGGTCTGGTCATAGCGTCGAGGGTCGAGCTGTGGGTGGTTCTTACGGAATGCTTCCAGCCAGCGCCGCGTTGTCACCGCGTAGTGGCGCACAACGTTCTCCACGTCAATGATGGCCAATTGATTGGCCTCTATATGTTCGGCCAGCACCGACAGCTTCGGCGTGTCAGAACCTGGGAAAATATACGTCTGGATAAAAGGATCATGGGGGCTCCGGGCGGTATTGAGGCCAATGGTGTGCACCAGAGCCCATCCGTGGGGACGCAGCACACTGGCGATTTTTTGGAAGTATGCGGAGTACTCCTGCGGCGGGACGTGTTCCAGCATGCCGACGCTGGCTACGCGATCGAACTCGCCGTGTACGGCGCTGAAATCGCCGCAAATGACGTTTGCCTGGCCTTCCAGGCCACAGCGTCGGATGTTGGCCAGACTGCGCTCATAGTGACTGCGGCTATTGGTCACACCGGTAGCGTAGACACCGTAGTTTGCGGCTGCATGCAGTAACAGTCCGCCGTTGCCCGAGCCGATGTCTAGGAAGCGTTGCCCCGATTTCAGTTGGAGTTTTCGGCAGAGGCGATCCAGCTTATTGTGCTGAAGCGATTCGATGTCATCGTCCCAGCCGTAGGCGTAGCCGCAGGAATAGACCTGATATCTGTCTTCGAGAAAGCTGTCGAAAAGGTCGTCGCCCACGTCGTAATGGTGCTGGACGTTTTTGGCCTTCGAAGATGCCAGGTTGAGCAAACGCACCCCCAGGTAGCGCAAGGCGAACCCCAGGTCTTGCTTCAGTTTCTTGTCCAGACCGTTGCGCAACAGCACCGTCAACAATTCAGGCAATCGATCCTGATCGACGCGGAAATCGCCTGCCATATAGGCTTCACCCATGCCGAGATTTCCGTTGCATAACACCTTGCGAAAAAAGTCCGGTTCGGTAACGCGGACGACAATGTCCTCGGCGGATGGCTGCTCTCGCCCGTCTCCTACTTCCAACTTCCCCTCGGGCGTGATGAATGTAATTCGTGGACCTCGTATGTGCTTGTTCAAGGCGGCGAGAAAGAGCCGCTGATACGTGGACGTTGTTCCAGGCTGAGTAGTATTTAAGAACCTGATGTCGACAAGACTCGCGGCCTTTTCCTTTTCTTTATTCATGGCACGATAGACCTCTAGTGCAGTTGAGATGGACCTCGGCGAGCACAGTGTGCTACGGCTCCGAGACTCCCAATCAACGTAACGGAACCCCGTTTAAGTTTCTGTGGACTAGTGCACTCTCATTTTGTGATTTATTCACCTTGCACGGTGCAGGCGTGGCGTGAACCTAGAGGAATGTTAATAGTTCACTATTTTGCTGTGACAAATTACCTAGGGGAAGCTGCAGCAATTAGATAGCCTATCCAGGCGAGCAGAATGCGCGTGCCACGTGGTGAACAATGAGCACCCGCAACGATCTGGACTTTAAGACGTATATCCCTTGTTTTATATGATATGGAGAAAACGCCATGCATACTCTGTTCTTGTGCCGCAATCACGATGGCAAAGAGAGGCTCGGATTCCGCTTCCCCCAATCCGTCACGCATTGGCTCGTGGGAGGGAGCCTTGCGTTGCTGATGGCACCTCACCCTTCGCTCGCGGACCCTGACGGGGTGAACTATCTGCCGGTGCCGGCCGAGGATTGGGAGTTTCAGCAGCCGACTAAAGAAGAAGTTGAGCTAGGCCGCATGCTCTTCTTCGACAAGGAACTGAGCGGCAATCGAAACATCTCGTGCGCCACCTGCCATTCGCCCCTGATTGCAACCGTCGACGGCCTCTCGATCAACATCGGCACCGGCGGGCGGGGGCTCTCCGTGCTGCGCGATGCCGGCAACTTCCCACCGACCCTCCTCGATTCCCAGTCTCGGGGTGCGCGGAACATGACGCCGCTTTTCAACTTGGGGCACGAGCAATTTGTGAAGTTGTTCTGGGATGGGCGGGTTCAAGTCGACCCGAGTAGGCCACAGGGCTTCGCCACGCCAGCCGGTAGCGACCTGCCCTTCGGTTTTGAAAGCGCGCTCGCGGCACTCTCTATCTTCGCTCAGACCGATGGGCAGGAGATGCTAGGGGAGCCTGGTACGAACGAGCTTGCCGATGCCTCCCTGCTGCATCCACAGATCGGAGTCTGGGATGGGCTCGTGGTTCGGCTCGGGGCTGTCCCTGAGTACGTCGATTTATTCACAGCCGCCTTTCCCGAGGTTGACGGCGATCCCGACAACATTAACGTTGTGCACGTCGGAACC
>CBDVCD010000144.1:0-8359 GCA_965372385.1 uncultured Gammaproteobacteria bacterium
ATTGCCCGAAGAGGGGCGTGAGATAGGACAAATCTTTTTTTCCGTGGCCCTTATACCTAATGCATTCATAACTCACTCAATCAGTTGGTACATAGCGGGTTGGATCCACAACACCGGCCTCCGCGAATCCCTTGGCGCGCAGCCGGCATGAGTCACAAACACCACAGGCCAGGCCGTTGTCATTCGCCTGATAACAGGAGACAGTCAGAGCATAGTCCACCCCCAATGCCAGACCCTGTCGAATGATTTCCGCCTTGCTCAGATCGATCAGCGGCGTATCGACAGTGAAACGTACACCTTCGACTCCGGCCTTGGTAGCCAGATTGGCAAGCACTTCGAACGCCCGGATGAATTCGGGCCGGCAATCAGGATAACCGGAGTAGTCGACCGCGTTGACGCCGATAAAGAGATGGCGGGCGCCGAGGACTTCGGCCCAACCCAGCGCCAGGGAGAGAAACAGGGTATTGCGGGCCGGCACATAGGTGACGGGTATCCCCTCCCCCAGCTCCGTCGGGAGCTGGATCGAGACATCGGTGAGCGCGGAACCCCCAATGGACTCCAGACCGACGCGGATCACCTTGTGCTGCATAACTCCCATGGCCTGCGCCACCCGCCTGGCGGCATTCAGCTCCGCCACATGGCGTTGTCCATACTCCATGCTGAGGGCGAAGCAGGCATAGTCATGCTGCTGGGCGATCGCCAGGGTGGTGGCGGAATCGAGTCCACCGGAAAGCAGTACCACGGCCTTATTGCGCATCCAGTTATTTACCCGGTTGATCGCCCCAAAGCAGCTTATGCAGCTGCATCTGAAAGCGTACCGGCAGATTATCCCGCACGATCCACTCCGCCAGCAGGGTCGGGGTCAGCCTCTCATGTACGGGCGAGAAGAACACCTCACAGCGGGCGGCGAGATCCTGTTCCGTCAACCGATGCTTGCTCCAGCGATAGTCGGCCTCGTCGCAGATGACGAATTTCACCTGATCATGGGGGGTGAGCCGGTCGAGATTCGCCGCCAGGTTACGCGCCACTTCACCCGAGCCGGGGGTCTTGATATCCATCACCCGGGAGACCCGGGAATCCACCCCGGAGATATCCATTGCACCACTGGTCTCCAACGAGACCCGATAGCCCAGATCACACAGGGCGGTCAGCAGTTCAGGACAGGCTTTCTGCGCCAGTGGCTCGCCACCGGTAACACACACATGGCGTGGCGCGAACTCGGCAACCTGCTGGAGGATCCGTGGCAGTTCCAGCCACCCCCCTCCACTGAAGGCATACTCGGTATCGCAATAACCGCAGCGCAGGGGACAGCCGGTCAGACGGATGAATACCGTCGGGTAACCGGCGCTGTGGCCCTCCCCCTGCAGGGAGTGGAAGATTTCAGTAATGCGTAGTCGGGACATGCGTTCAATGGCAACACCGCTCAATGGCCCTCTTTGTCCATCCGCTCTAATCGTTTGACGGCAAGGCGGGCCTCGGTGCCGCCCGCATGCTCCTGTTGCAAGCGCTGGAACAGCTCGCGGGCCTGCGGCCAATTGCGCTTTTCATAGTAGATATAGCCACTCTTCAACAGTGCCCCGGGTACTTTTGAACTGGCGGGATAACGCTCGACCACCTTACTGAACTCAGCCAGGGCGACATCGAAATCCCGGCTGACATAACTGGCCTCGCCCAGCCAGTATTGGGCATTGTCCTCGTAGTTGCCACCGGGATAGCTTTCCAGAAAACCCCGGAATGCGCTGATCGACTCCTTGTAGCGCCCCTGCTTGAGCAGATTGAAGGCCTTCTGGTAGGCCGTGGACTCCTGTTTGGGATCCGGCGGTTGGGTAGGTGCCGCGACCTGCACTGGCGCGGACTGGGGTGCGGGTTTCATGGAACCGGCCTCACTGGGCGGCGGGGTTGGCCTTGTTGATGTAGCGGGGCCCGTGGCGGCCGGCCCCGGCTGCATCCTGGAGAGACGTTGATCGATATCGAGATAGAGATCCCGCTGGCGTTTATTCAATGCATCCATGGTGTGATTCTGTAACTCCACTTCACCCCGCAGTTGCTGAACCTCCTGCTGGAGTTGCTGCAGCTGCAGGATGATGTCAGACAGACTCTGATTGCGCAGGATACGTTCCAGCCGCTGCAGGCGCTGTTCCATGGTCAGGGCGCCGCTTCTGGGTTTCTCCGCCGCGGATAACGCCCCGACCATGCCCAGGGAGCCTGTGGTCAGGAGTATCGCCGCCAATAAACTGTAGGGGATCTTCATCATCAACATCCAATCAGTAAACCAGTTCCACGCGGCGATTCAGCGCCCATGCCTCTTCATTGTGTTCGTAGGAGGCCGCCCGCTCCTCGCCATAACTGACCATGATCATCTGGCTGTCCGCCACCCCATCGGCCATCAGCAGACTGCGTATCGAGTTGGCGCGGCTCTCACCCAGTCCCAGATTGTATTCCCGGGTGCCCCGCTCGTCGGCATGACCTTCAATCCGCACAACGACCTGAGGATTGACAGCCAGGTACTCCGCATGGGCGCGCACCACATCGCGGTAATCCATCCGGATACCGCTCTGATCAAAATCAAAATAGATGACCCGGGTGGCCAGCGGACTGTTGGGGTCTTCCAGAGGATCTCCGTACCAGTCTCCACCCTGACTCGCGGCCGAGGTCATGGCTGAGCCATAACCTTCGCCGCCTGCTTCGCTGGTACTGACACCGGTTGACTGCTCAGAAACCTCCGCACCAGCGTCCCGGGCAGGCTTTGAGCTACAGCCAACCAGCAATACCAGGGAAAGGATCAGCGGGATCCAACGGATTATTACGTTGTTCATTGGGATATCTCCTTCGATATCAGAGCGATTATTTCTCAAAAGGCGACCAGATGGGCTCACGCACATCACCCTCCTGCAGGGCCAGGCGTTGCCGAACCCGGCCATCGACCGAAACAGCCGCGAGCACACCACGGTGACCGGCCTTGGTGGCATAAATTATCATGCTGCTGTTGGGTGCAAAACTGGGAGATTCATCCAGATTGCCCCGGCTCAGCACCTGCATGATACCGGACTCGAGATCCTGTACCGCGATCCGGTAGTTACCATCTTCACGCGTCACCAGGGTCAGTGACTTGCCATCCGGCGCAAAGGAGGCGCGGGCATTATAGCTGTTTTGAAAGGTGATCCGCTCCGCCTTGCCACCATACGACGGCGTGCGGTAGATCTGCGGTTTGCCACCACGATCCGAGGTAAAGACGATATAACGCCCATCCGGCGACCAGGCGGGCTCGGTGTCGATGGCATAGTGGCGGGTAATCGGTTTTAACCTGCCGCTGGCCAGATCGAATACATGGATGTCCAGATTTCCATCCTTCGAAAGCGCCATGGCCAGCTTGCGCCCGTCCGGCGACCAGGCCGGGGCGCCATTGATGCCCTTGTAAGAGGTCAGCTTCTGGCGTCGGCCGGTAAACACCTCCTGTACGTAGATCGCCGATTGCCCCTCCTCGAAAGAGACATAGGCGATCTTGCGTCCATCCGGTGACCAGGCAGGCGACATCAGGGGTTCACTGGAGCTCACGATGGTCTGGGGATTATGCCCATCCGCATCCGCAATGCGCAGATCAATACGCGGTTCACCCTGCCCCCCACGCTCATTCACCGAGGTGATGTAGGCCACGCGGGTGGCGAAAGCACCCGGTATCCCAAGCAGCTTTTCATGGATCAGGTCAGCAATGCGATGTGCCGTGGTACGCAGGTTGGGTCCGGTGGTGGGTATGCTGTAACCGGTCAATTGTTCTCCCCGGTAGACATCGAACAGCTGAAAACGCACGATGTAACCACTGACCCCATTGGGTTGTACCTGTCCGACCACCAGGTTATCCACCCCCAGCCCACGCCAGTCACGGAATTCCACCTCGTCACCCGTGGTCGGCCGAGCCAGCATATCGACCTGGGGCAGGGCCTTGAAGCGCCCACTACGATGTAGATCCGCACTGATGATGTCCGCAACATCTTCAATCGGCTGCTCTTTTCCCTGCCAGCCAAAGGGCACTACGGCAATCGGCAGCGCCCCTTCCACACCTTCGGTAATCTCAATGGTCAGATCCGCCCTGGCGGGGTGTTGCCATGTCAACAAAACCATGCATAATAAAAACAACTGCTTCATCAATTTACCACTTCTCACTGAGGGTTGAAGTAAAGTTTAACGGTCCGGAATGACTCGAACAGGTTGCCACTGGGTACCGGCAGTGGAGCCGCCTTATACACCGCTGTCTCCACCGAACGGTCGAACGCCCCATTACCGCTGCTCTTGATGATACTGACCCCGCCCGGCACCACATCCCCACCCGGAATCAGACGCACCTGCACGATACAGGAGAGATCCTTGTCTGCATTCGTAGGACGTAGCCAACTGCGTTGGACCTGCTGTTTGATCACCATGACATAGCGATCGATTTCCCGGGCATTCTGCTCCGCCGCCAGCTGCTCCTGCAAGGCCTTTTCTCGCGCCGCCTGAGCAGCCACCGCGGCCTTGCGTTTGGCTTCCGCCTTGCGCTTGGCGTCTGCCGCTGCTTTGCGCTTAGCTTCAGCCTTACGCTTGGCTTCCGCTTCTGCCTTGCGCTTCGCCTCCGCTTTACGTTTCTTCTCCGCCTTGGCTTTGGCCTCGGCCTTACGTTTCGCCTCCTTGGCCACCTTCTCCTTTTTCAACTGGGCCTTTCGCTTGGCCTCAGCCTGCTGTTTCTTCTTTGCTGCCTCCTTGCGCTGCATATCTTCAAGCTCCTTGACCTTACGCTGCTGTTCCAGCGTCACCAGTCGCTTCTTTTCATCCGCCTGTTGCTGTTTCAAATCCGCCAGACGCTGCTCTTCCCTGCGCAAGGCAGCGGCCTTGGCCGCCTGTTTATCCGCTTCCGCCTTTTTTAGCTTGTCCTTTTCCGCCTCCAACTTGGAGGCATCCACCAGATGTGCCTGCACAACCGCCACATTGGAGATAGGTTTCGTGGGTGTGTTCGCCGAATCCAGGCCAAACAGCAGAAACAGTAGTATCAGGATGTGCAGAACCACGGCCAATAATACGGCGACAGGGCTACGCATGATGATCGCGAACACGGTCTAGCGCTCTGGAGGCTCAGTGATCAGACCAACGCTGGGGGCGCCACCCGCCTGCACCAGCACCATCGCCTCGACCACCCGACCATACTCGACTCTGGCATCACCGCGCACCAGTATAGGCGTTTTCGGCTTGTACTTGAGCACCGCCTGAATCCGGGTAACCAGGGTATCCGCATCCACCGGTTGGTCTTTATCCTCGCCGATATCGATGAACATCTCCCCGGCCCGGTTGACCGATACCACCACCGGATCATCCGCCTTGGCCGGCAGGGGTTCCGCATCCGCCTGGGGTAGGTCCACATTCACCCCTTGAGTCAACAGCGGGGCGGTAATCATGAAGATCACCAACAGCACCAGCATCACGTCGATATAGGGTACGACATTGATCTCCGACATGGGACGGCGGCGCTTGGATCTACGTGCCATAATTTTTTAGGATTTAGCCGTGGGCCTGACGCTGCAGGATGGTAGCGAACTCCTCCAGGAAATCGTCGTAACGATTATTAAGTCGCTCCACATCGTTGGAATAACGATTGTAGGCTACCACCGCGGGTATCGCCGCAAACAGCCCGATGGCGGTGGCAATCAGCGCCTCCGCGATGCCGGGCGCCACCAGCGCCAGGGTGGCCTGCTTGACATTACCCAGGGCGGTGAATGAGTTCATGATGCCCCAGACGGTACCGAACAACCCTACATAGGGACTGGTGGAACCCACTGTCGCCAGGGTCGACAGGTGATTTTCCAGATCATCCAGCTCCCGACTCAAGGCCACCCGCATGGAACGCTGCGCCCCATGCACCAACGCCATGGGTTCAATCTGTCCCTTGCCACGCAGACGGGCGAACTCCCGAAAGCCCGCCCGGAAGATGGCCGCCATTCCCGACTCGTCTTCCCCGTCCCGCTCAATCTGCCGATAGAGATCCGCCAGATCGCCACCGGACCAAAAACGCGCCTCGAAATCCGCTGCCTCGCGCTTGGCGCGTCTGAGGACCCGCATCCGATCGAAGATCATGGTCCAAGAACTGATCGAGACAAATGCCAGGAGTCCGATAACCAGTTGCACTATCGGACTGGCGTTCAGAATCAGATGAGCGAAAGAGAGCTCATTCGACATCCACTATCTCCTCTAAGAGTTTTTTGGGTATGGGGGTCGGCCGCAGGGTTTCCGCGGTTAAACTGGCAATCTTGATATGGCCACTGCAGAGCAGGGTCTTGTCATCGCCTCTTCTGACCTCCTGGTAGAAGGTCAGGCTCGCCTTGCCTTTACGGGCAATCCTGGCACTGACCTCCAATACCTCATTGAACCGCGCGGGGCGATGATACCCCACCTCAGCATGGCGAACTGCGAAGATCGTCCCGTACTGCTGGCGCATCTCATCCTGCTCATAGCCCAGGCTGCGCAACCATTCGGTGCGGGCCCGCTCCATGAATTTCAGGTAGTTGGCGTAGTAGACCACACCACCGGCATCGGTATCCTCGTAGTAGACCCTGACAGGCCAGACAAATTCGTTCACGTCGTTGTTAACGGGCCCTTTCCCCAGCTTGTTACAATTCCCGTTATCTGAGTACGGTAGAGGCTCCGAGTTCCCCGGACAATCGATAAGTTACCCATCGTCAAACAGGTCATCCTCAAGCGGTACGTGCTCACCCTTCTTTGGCGCCAGGCCGAAGTGCAGATAGGCCGCCTGGGTTGCCACCCGACCTCTGGGAGTACGCATCATGAACCCCTGCTGGATCAGATAGGGTTCCAGCACGTCCTCGATGGTGCCTCGTTCCTCGCCGATAGCGGCGGCCAGATTGTCCACGCCGACCGGACCCCCATCGAACTTTTCGATCACCGCCTTGAGCAGGCACCGGTCCATGGCATCGAAGCCGTTGCCATCCACCCTCAACATCTTCAAGGCGCGATCCGCCAGCTCGACGGAGACATGGCCATCCCCTTTCACCTGGGCATAATCCCGCACCCGCCGCAACAAGCGATTGGCGATACGCGGCGTCCCCCGGGAACGGCGGGCGATCTCCATCGCGCCATCCCGATCGATGCCGATATTCAGAATACCCGCGGACCGCCTGACGATATGCGCCAGATCCTGCGCCGAATAGAACTCCAGCCGCTGCACGATACCGAAACGGTCCCGCAGGGGGGAGGTCAACAGGCCGGCACGGGTCGTCGCCCCCACCAGGGTAAAGGGTGGCAGGTCGAGTTTGATGGAGCGGGCCGCGGGCCCCTCGCCGATCATGATGTCGAGCTGAAAGTCCTCCATCGCCGGGTAGAGCACCTCCTCCACCACCGGGCTGAGCCGGTGGATCTCGTCCACGAAGAGCACGTCATGAGGCTCCAGGTTGGTCAGCAGCGCGGCCAGATCACCGGGCCTTTCCAGCACCGGGCCGGAGGTCTGGCGCATGCTGACCTCCATCTCATTGGCGATGATATGGGCCAGGGTGGTCTTACCCAGACCCGGTGGCCCGAAGATCAACACATGGTCCAGCGCCTCAGCCCGGCCACGGGCGGCGGGGATGAAGATCTCCATCTGTTCGCACACCGCCGGCTGCCCCACATAGTCAGACAGCCGTTTGGGACGGATGGCACGGTCGAAGACCTCGTCCTCGCCCTGTACCTCTCCCTCGATGATTCTCTCTTCACGCTCCATCACTGATCAGGCTTTTTTTGCCGTGGCCCGCAGGGCCGATCGAATCAGTGCTTCGCTGCTCTGGCCTTCCGTCTCGACGGCCTTGACCATGCATACCGCATCCTGAGGTCTGTAGCCGAGGGCGACCAAGGCAGCCACTGCGTCGGAAACCGGGGTTTCAGGACGTTCCGAGGACGCCCCGGAGGAGACGATAAATCCGCTGCTCGGCACGATCTCGAGCCGGGTAAGCCGGTCGCGCATCTCCACGATCAACCGCTGGGCAGTCTTTCTGCCTATGCCTGGTAGACGCACCAGGGAGGCAATGTCCTCATGCTGCACGCACTGGGCAAAATCTTCGGCGCTCATCCCGGAGAGGATTCCCAACGCCATCTTGGCCCCCACTCCATTCACCTTGAGCAGACTGCGAAACAGGCTACGTTCCGACACGCTAGCGAAGCCGTAGAGTACATGGGCGTCATCGCGAATGGCGAGATGGGTATGCAGGGTTACCTGAGCACCCGTGTCGGGCAGGTTGAAGAAGGTGGACAGGGGTACTTCCAGCTCATAGCCGACCCCATTCACATCCAGCAGCAGATAGGGGGCCTGCTTTTCCGCCAGTTCCCCGCGCAATTGTCCGATCAT
>CBDVCD010000145.1:0-8327 GCA_965372385.1 uncultured Gammaproteobacteria bacterium
AGCAATTGGTTTAGTTTCTCTCCCTGAAAACTGGTTGACCGTGTTGAGCAATTGCTCGTGCGTGCAAAACAGGCAGGGGTGGAAGCGGCTCTTGTCAGAATTCAAAATTTCGATGAAATAATGCGTGATATCCTTCGTTTAGTAGATGACATTGATACCAGTGTCCTCGATACTTTCGCTACGGAACGCCGTCGCTGGAGTAGCGCCCCCTTTCCAGCAGGGAGGCGGGGCTGGCCGGTAGTTCGGCTCAACGCTTTGCCGGTAGTTCAGGTGCCAACGGTATGCCGGCGCGTTGTGTGTCAGATCGGAGGTTATGCGGAAGTACGTGAGGCCATCGAAAAGGCTGGTGTCGACGTGCTTGTTGCTCGTACACGAGCCGGTGTATTGAGCTTCGGTGCTGACTCAGACGTACGCGCAGCCTTGAGCAGTTACAAAATCACCGATTTTGATTTGCACACCATCGATCCAAAGCGCTTGCGCTATGAGTCGGGCGAACGTGGCCTGTTGCGCAGTGCGCTGACCCGCCCGTGCAATTAAACAACGCCATGGATTGGACGTTGTTCATCGAAGAAGTGCCGATTTGCTGGCACCAGCTGAACCGACAGAAAGTGTTTGGGTACCGTTGCGTTCCATTGTTGGAGCGTTAAATGGCACAGTCAAAAGATTTCCTGATTTGCATTGGCGGGAGGGTGTTGGCATTCGCCTCGACTGGGCAAATGATCGCCTGTGGCTTTTGCTCGTGCCTCGTATGGTGTTCGATGGCATTACCGACGAGAACAGAGGGGCTGCTGCTGATTTTGCTCGTGAGCGAGTCGTAAAACGTTACAATAAAACACTTAACGAGCTCATCGTGTTTTGGGCAAATCTTCTAGCTGGCGATGGCGAAGAACTGCGCGCGTTAGGGATCGGTACTGGAGTTGATGCTGCTTTCACGCTTTCGCCGATCACGGGGTTCTCTAGGAGGGCGGGGGCATGACTAGCGAATTAGCTCCACATATTTGGTTACCCGAACCCAAGTTGTCGTTCCATCCAGATCGCGTATCGGATCAACACATCCACCCATTGCGTGGGCTATTGCGATTTGGTCCGCATTCAAGTGGTCTAATACCTGATCCAATCAGGGTTGCAACAATTACGCCTGCCGCTGAAAGCCGGCATCTTTATAGCTTCATGAAGGAACTCCAATCGCCAGTCAAGGCGACTGAACGCCGAGACTATCTTCCCGATTGGCCGGGCTTCCATAGCGTCTTTGGTGTGCATATGCTGGGGGCAGACGCAGGTTGTCACGTGAAGCTCGACGCAGAGCTTGAAGAGGAATTTCAGGGGTCCTCAACTCCTCACATCGTTCTGGCTGACCGGTTAGTCCGCGCTGTCCAAGGGCTCGATGCATACCGTTCTAAATTCGACGTGCTGTTTATCTATATCCCCCAGCGTTGGATGCCGGGTTACACAGGGGGAGTGGATGACGACTTCGATCTGCATGATCATTTGAAGGCCGCTACAGCTGCACGCGGACTCCCTGTTCAGTTGGTGCGTGAAGACAGGGCGCTCGCCTATCTACACAGAGCCAGCGTCATGTGGCGTATTGGGCTGGCGCTTTACGCGAAAGCAGGTGGTGTGCCTTGGAAATTGGCCGAGGTTGACCCTGAGACTGCATATATAGGCATCTCTTACGCGGTCCGTCCACTGGAGTCGAAGCGACCACGTTTTGTAACCTGTTGTAGCCAGATTTTCGATGCCGAAGGCTCGGGTCTTGAGTTCGTGGCTTACGATGCTCATGAGGTTGAGGTCCATCGCGAAAACCCTTTTCTCTCTCGGACCGAAATGTTCCGCGTCATGACTCGCTCAATGGATCTTTACCGGCGACGACACGCGGGGCGCTCACCACGTCGTGTCATGGTGCACAAGACCACGGAGTTCAAGCTGGAGGAGATTGATGGGTGTATGGAGGCACTTCACCTATGTGAGGCTGTTGATTTGGTGCAAATCGTTGAACATGTTGGATGGTGCGGCATCCGCGTTGACAACGATACTGGCATGAAAAAGGGTAAACCTGCTGACTTCCCGGTTGCACGCGGTACCGTAGTTGGCCTGGGGCCACGCGAATCACTGTTGTGGCTGCATGGTGATGTACGCGGCATCAGAGATCGCGGTGCGTACTTCCAGGGTGCACGAAGTACGCCCAGACCTGTGCGCCTGGTGCGTCACGCCGGACATGGACCATGGGACGATACTGCTCGCGCTATTCTTGCGCTTTCAAAGATGGATTGGAATAACGATGCCTTATATGACCCACTACCCGTAACTATCGGGTACGCAAAGGTGCTAGCACGGGTAGTCAAACGTATGCGCGGCTTGGGTAGTGCGCCATACCAATTCCGGTTCTTCATGTAGTAACCATCGAGCCCCTCGATGAACGGCACGATCAGGCCGCTTCGTATAACCAATATGCAGTAGTTCAACTATTCAATGAAAAGAACGCCATGACGCATACTGAAAAGAGAGGGCCTGATCGACAGGCAGGAATGACGGAGATAAAGTCCACATGTCTGAATACACCCGTGTAGAGAAACCGTTCCTCGATCAGATGCAGGGTTGCGGCGCGAGAACGTGATCCAGCCCAATGGAGCCACGCGAGGCGCGAAGTGGCGATTGTATAAAGTTGACCCGTAAGCGAAGCTTTATACAATGTTTTATGCAATGACATCGGTACGTTTTGCGTAATGAGTCATTGTAAATCAGTGAGTTATGATTTCTATAAAGCCCCAGAGAAATGATCTGGACAATGCAATTGAACGCTGAGCACCTTAATGTTTGAACACTCCCACGTCGAAAAGCCCTTCCTCGACCAGCTTCACCAGCTGGGCTGGACGGTGATAGATCTTGCAGGACATTGGGTATTCAAGAGGGGAACCAGTGACCAGTAAACTCCCCATCAATCTCGCCGAGCTGCTCCACCAGCGTACGGTGGAGGGTGAGCGCATCGAGTACAAAGCAGGCTGGAACCCGGACGCCATCGTGCGCACCTTGTGCGCCTTCGCCAATGATTTCGAGAACCTGGGTGGCGGATACATTGTCATCGGACAGGAATGCGATGACAACGGTCAACCGGTTTTTCCTTCGGTCGGTGTATCCACCAATCAGTTGGACAGGATTCAGCGCGAGCTGCTTGGATATTGCAACCTGATCCAGCCGTCCTATTTTCCGATGCTGAGCGTGGAGGAGTTTGAGGGGCGCAATCTCATTGTGCTATGGGCGCCGGGCGGACAGAACCGGCCGTACAAGGCGCCGACGGCGGTGACGGCTAAACACAAGGTCCATCGCTATTTCATCCGGCGTTATTCCAGTACCATTGAGGCGCGCGGTGCGGATGAACGTGAGTTGCTCAGCCTGACAGCCATGGTACCCTTTGATGACCGCTATCATCAAACGGCGCGCACACAGGATCTATCGCCGCGACTGATGGAGGAGTTCTTACACGAGGTGGGCAGTGATCTGGCGGATGAGGCCGGAACGCTATCAACCGAGATCCTGGGCCGGCAAATGAATGTGGTCGGCGGTCCGCAGGAGGCTCCTTTAGTCAAGAATGTGGGTCTGCTCTTTTTTAACGAACACCCGCACCGGTTTTTTCCGGTAACGCAGATTGACGTGGTGTGGTTTCCCGAGGGCGCGGGAGGTGACCGCTTTGATGAGAAAATATTTCAGGGACCGCTTGCCCGCATGACCCGCGAGGCGCTCGACTATGTCCAGCGTAACTACCTTCGCGAAACGGTCATTAAACATCCGCAACGGGCCGAGGCCGAGCGCCTCTGGAATTTTCCCTACGCGGCCATCGAAGAAGCGGTGGTCAATGCGGTATACCACCGCTCCTATGAAGAACGGGAACCCATCGAAGTACGCGTCTCTCCTGACGACCTGGTGGTGTTGAGCTTTCCTGGCCCGGATCGCTCCATCCGCATGGAAGACCTGCGGGCCGGCAGAGCAATCAGCCGTCGTTACCGCAATCGCCGTATCGGAGAATTTCTCAAGGAGTTGGATCTCACCGAAGGGCGTTCTACGGGGATTCCCAAGATCCTGAAAGTGATGCAGGGAAACGGCTCGCCAGCGCCCGAATTCGAGAGCGATGAAGACCGCACCTACTTTTTGATTCGGCTGCCCGTTCACACTCGGGCGATGGCTCAGGCAGAGGAAGGGGCCCGGTCAGGGGCCCAGTCAGGGGCCCAGTCAAGGGCCCAGTCGGCACAGATCATAGCGGCGCTTCTGAAGGCGCCTCTTTCCATGCACGAACTGGTGACAGTCTTGGGGTTAAAAACCAAGACCGGCTCACTGAAGAGAACAGTGAACGAATTGCTTGCCAATGGGCTTATTGAGTTCACCATCCCCGACAAGCCAAGCAGCCGCCTTCAAAAGTACCGGTTGACCAACAAGGGGCGACAGTTGGGCGCGGGTGCCGGAGGCTCGGCATGAGTGAATACATCTACGTAGAAAAACCGTTTCTGGATCAGCTGGATGAGCTGGGCTGGACGGTAATCGACCAGGGCGTGGGCATTATTCCATCTGATCCGGCGGCCAGCCTGCGCACCAGCTTCCGCGAGTGGTTGTTGCCGGAGGTTTTCCGGGAAGCGGTGCGGTCGATCAACCGGACGGATACCGGTGAGACGTGGTTGACGGACCGGCAACTGGATGAGTTGCGCGACCAGATTCTGCGCCAGCCGAACCGCACCTTGCTGGAGGCCAACGAGGCGATTCAGGCGCTGTTGTTCAAGACCCAGGTGGATACGAATGAAGTGACCGGCGAGCAGGACCCGGTGGTGAAGTTGATCGACTTCGCCAATCCAGCGAACAATCAGTTCCACGCCATCAATCAATTCCGCGTCGATACACCGGGCTGCGTGAAGCAGTTCATCATTCCGGATATTGTGCTGTTGGTGAATGGCATTGCGCTGGCGGTGGTGGAGTGCAAACTCGGTGGCCCTACCTGCGCCAACCCAATGCATGAGGCCTTTGTGCAGTTGCAGCGCTACCGCAATGTGCGTGAGGCGACGCAGCAAGCGGGACTGAAGGAAGGCGAGACGCGCCTGTTTCACACCAATCTATTGCTCATCCGCACCAGTGGCGCAGAGGCGGACTATGGCACCCTCACCTCGGGCGAGGAACATTATTACGCCTGGAAGACGCTGTGGCCGGAAGGCGATGACCATCTTACAGACAAGAACCCGCAGCAGCGGCTGATCCAGGGTATGTTGAGCAAGGACAACCTGCTGCACATTCTGCGTACCTGCTCGGTGTACATGGATACCGATGCCGGCAAGCGCATCAAGGTGGTGGCCCGCTACCAGCAATTCCGGGCTGCCGGTAAGATCATCGAACGCCTGCGCCGTGGCACGACACCCATGGAGCGCAGCGGGGTGGTCTGGCACACCCAGGGCTCGGGCAAGTCGCTCACCATGGTGTTTCTGGCGCGCATGTTGCGCGCCTCCCGCGATCTGAATGACTTCAAGATACTGCTGGTCAATGACCGCGTCGATCTGGAAGAGCAGCTCGGCCAGACGGCGACGCTGATTGGCGGCAAGGTCAATGTGATCGAAAGCACCCAGGCGCTGCGCAATCATCTGGCGACCGACAGTTCCGATATCAACATGGTGATGGTGCACAAATTCATGGAGCGCGAGGAAACCCTGCCGTCGAAGGTGGCCGAGGCGCTCGGTACCTATCGGGCCATGCCCGCGGCCAGTACCTTCGGCGTGGTGAATGCATCCGAACGCATCATCCTGATGATCGACGAGGCGCACCGCACCCAGGGCTCCGACCTTGGGGACAACCTGTTTGAGGCCTTTCCCAACGCCACCCGCATCGCCTTCACCGGCACGCCGCTGATTACCGAGCGTCACGGCGAGAAGAAGACGGTGAAGCGCTTCGGTGAATACATCGACACCTACCGCTTGATGGACGCCGTGCATGACGGCGCGACACTGCAAATCCTGTATGAAGGCAAGACCGCCGACACGGCACTGAACGAGAAGCATGCCTTCGATACCCGATTCGAAGACCTGTTTCGTGACCGTAGCGACGCGGAGCTACTGGCGATCAAGAAGAAGTACGGTGCCACCGGCGATATCCTGGAAGCCGAACAGCGCATTGCCGCCATCGCGCGGGATTTGGTCAACCACTATATCGACAACATCCTGCCCAACGGTTTCAAGGCGCAGGTGGTGTGCCATTCCAAACTGGCCGCCGTACGCTATCGGCAGGCCATCGAAGAGGCGTTGGCCGAGCGGCTGGAACGGGAACGGCTCAAGGCCGCGCCTGATCAGGAATTGATTGACCGGATTGCCTTCCTAAAGGCAGTAGTCGTGATCTCTTCCGACGGCACCAACGAGGCGGCCTATGTCACCCAGGCGCGCAAGCAGGCCAAGTCATGGAATGCGGTGGAGAATTTCTGCAAACCCTTCGACCGCGAGGACCCGGACAAGGAACGGACCGGCATTGCGTTTCTGATTGTTTGCGACATGTTGATCACCGGCTTCGATGCGCCCATCGAGCAGGTGATGTACATCGACAAGAAGATCCGCGAACACACCTTGTTGCAGGCCATCGCCCGTGTGAACCGGGTGGCTAAGGGCAAAAAGCGTGGCTACGTGGTGGACTACATCGGCCTGGCCAATCATCTCACCGAAGCGCTGACCCTTTACGCCGCGACCGATGAGCAGGAAGAACTGCGAGACGGGTTGAAGAACATCACCTCCGAGTTGCCGGTGCTGGAGGAACGCTACCAGCGCCTGGTCCAGTTCTTCAGGGCAGCTAGGGTCAAGGGCATGGAGGATTTCGTGCAGGGGCGGCTGGCGGGTATCGAGGCAGACGCCGCGGTAGTACATGCAGCGGTGACCGTCCTGAAAGAGGAAAAACTGCGGGCGGATTTCGAGGTTTACCTGAAGAAGTTCCTCATGAGCATGGACATCATTCTGCCTCACGAGGCCGCACAGGCCTACCGTGTTCCGGCCAAGCGTCTTGGTTATATTCTTAGCGTGACCAAGGAACGCTATAAGGATGAAAGCCTGGATCTTGGCGATGCAGGCGACAAAGTGAGGCGCTTGATAAATGAGCACTTGGTCAGCCTGGGGATCAACCCCAAAGTGCCGCCGGTGGAGCTGCTGGCGGATGATTTTCTCGACCAGCTCAATCGCCATGCGGGCGGGAATGGCAAGGCCAAGGCCAGCGAGATGGAGCACGCCATCCGCAAGCACTGCACGGTGAAGTTCGATGAGGATCCGGCGTTCTATAAAACACTGTCAGAGAAGCTGGAACGCCTCATCGACCAGTATCAGGATCAGTGGGATTTGCTGGCTGATGAACTGGAGAAGCTGAGGACGGAAGCAGCCGCTGGACGTACCGAGAATATCGAGGGCCTGGATAAGGAAGCGACGACCTTCTATACCCATATCGTCGATCTTGCCTTTGGCAAGGATGGCGTACCGACTGGTCAGGCTGAGAAGATGAAGGCGTTGATGAAGAATATCGTCGAGCTGCTCCAGGAGACTATCGGCATCATCGACTTCTGGAGCAACCCGGCAGAGCAGAAACACCTGCGCGGTGAGCTGAACAAGATTTTGCTGATGGCGGATATTCCCGAGGTAACCGCCCGTTTCGAGCGGCTGGCGGTGGAAATCATGAAGTTGGCAAAGAACCGCCACGAAGAATTATTGAAAGGTTAATACAATGGTCGCACGGCATGTCAAAGATATCGAATATGAACTGCTGCGCAGTGACGAGCGCAAGACGGCCGACATTGTCATCGAGCGCGACGGCCACATTTCCGTGCGGGCGCCGCAACATCTATCAGAAGAACAGATCGACGACGTTGTGGCGCGTAAGCGTTTGTGGATTTACCGCAATCTCGCGGAGTGGCGGGATTTGAATGCAACCCGGGTAGTGCGTGAATGGGTCAATGGTGAGGGGTTTCTTTATTTGGGTGCTTCATACAGATTATTGTTTGTCCAGGAGCAGGATGAACCGCTGAAGCTCAAGGATGGACGCTTCTGCCTGCAACGCAAACTGGTTGAGGCTGGTGGTGAAGAGGCAGCCAAACGGGTGTTCGAGAAGTTCTACAGCGAGAAAGGTGTCGAGAGAATCAAGAAGCGTGTGGCCTATTTCTCACCTAAGGTGGGGGTGTCACCGTCGTCTATTGAGGTAAGAGAAATTGGCTATCGTTGGGGCACCTGTACCTCCGATGGTCGCCTGAGTTTCCATTGGAAGTGCATGATGGCAACGCCCAGGGTGATTGACTACATCGTAGTGCATGAACTTTGTCATTTGCATCACCGCGATCA
>CBDVCD010000146.1:0-8314 GCA_965372385.1 uncultured Gammaproteobacteria bacterium
GGTCTTCCCTGCGCCCGGAGAAAAGGAGTGCGACTGCCATCGATGATGTAAACCGGTTTTCCGTAGGCTTGAGTTGTGTTCATTTTCATAGGGATCTCTATAAGTTAGGTCCGCCTAGTGAGAAAATAGGTTAATATATCAGGCGGCTCCCAAGTGGCCAAATGGAAAGTCTGAGTGATGCCTCTCCTTTTTGGTTTTGTCTGATTCCTGCCTTAAGCTGTCGAAGGCATCGACCTGGATAACCCGATCCCTGAGTTGCTCGGCCTGCATCAGGGTGCGGGCATCCTCACTGTCCAACAGGCCGATTTTTATCGCCTCCACGATCAGTTCCTGTGGGTCCTCTCCTTTCAGCTGGCCGGACTTTTTCGCCTGCAGCAGGGTCTTTTCGATAGGCGCCGCTACTGCGGCAGCAGCCAATGCCTGTTCCAGCGCGCCCATGCGTTCGTCCGGGTCCTTACTGAGATAGACATGCCGGGTGAGGCGGTCCCGTGCCTCACCCGGCTTCAACAACAGCTTCGCCGCGGCATGCTCGAGTTGGTCTGAAGGCCTGTGGAATGGCAGCCCGCTGGGAAAGATCAGGGATCTCAGCAACCAGGCCAGGGGCCGTACCGGCATGTTACGGAACAATCCAACCTGGGCCTGCTGGATGCGATGCAGGGAGTCCTCCATGGCCCACTGCATCAGGGGTCTGTCGGTCATTGGTTCACCCTCATCGATGAAGCGCTTGAGGGTAGCGCTGGCGATGTAGAGTTCACTGAGCAGATCTCCCAGTCGGGCCGAGAGGCGCTCCTTGCGTTTCAGTGCACCGCCCAGGGTCATCAGGGAGAGATCGGCGGTCAGCGCGAAGGCGGCGCTCATCCAATTCAGCGACTGGAAATAGCGCCGGGTTAGACCTGGCTTCGGCGCCGTCGAGAGACGGCCATGGGTGAGCCCCAGCCAGAGACTGCGTGCCAGATTGCGCAACAGATAACCGATATGCTCGAACAGGCTGATGTCGAACTCATTCAGCCCATTGGTCCTGTCGGGGTTTTCCGCCGCCTCGAACTCACGCAATACGTAGGGGTGACAACGAATCGCACCCTGGCCGAAGATGATCATGCTGCGGGTGAGAATGTTGGCCCCCTCCACGGTGATCGCAATCGGAATCGCCTGGTAGACCCGGCCCAGCAGATTATTCGGTCCCAGACAGATGCCGCTGCCCCCCTGGATGTCCATCGCATCCGTGATCAGCTGACGGTAACGTTCGGTCAGGTGGTATTTGACGATCGCGGAGATCACCGAGGGCTTCTTGCCACTGTCCAGGGCACTCAGGGTGAGCAGTCTTGCGGCATCCATCTGGTAGGTCAGCCCGGCAATGCGTGCCAGGGCCTCTTCCACGCCTTCGAACTGACCGATGGGCAGGCCGAACTGCCGCCGCACACCGGCGTAGGCGCCGGTATAGCGGCTGGCCAGTTTGGCCGCGCCAGTGGCGAGGGCGGGCAGCGAGATGCCGCGTCCCTCCGCCAGGGTCTCGACCAGCATGCGCCAGCCCTGACCGATGCCGGCCTCACCGCCGATTACCCAATCGAGGGGGATGAATACATCCCTGCCACGGATCGGGCCATTCTGAAAGGGGATGTTGAGGGGCATGTGGCGCTGGCCGATTTGCACCCCCGGGGTGTCGCGGGGGATCAGCGCGATGGTGATACCCAGCGCTCTCTGTCTCCCCAACAGCTGATCAGGGTCATAAAGCTTGAAGGCGAGGCCGATCAGGGTCGCCACCGGGGCCAGGGTGATGTAGCGCTTATCCCAGTTCAGGCGGATGCCGAGGGTGCGTCTGCCTGCGAATTCGCCATAGGTGATGTCACCCCGATCGGGGATGGCGCCCGCATCACTGCCGGCCTGGGGACCGGTAAGGGCGAAGCAGGGGATCTCCTCGCCCCTGGCCAACCGGTGCAGGTATTGACGTTTCTGCGCTTCGGTGCCGTAGTGCAGCAGCAGATTAGCGGGACCCAGGGAGTTGGGCACCATCACCGTCACCGCTGTGGCGATACTGCGGCTGGCGATCTTCATGACGATGCTGGAGTGGGCGAGGGCGGAAAAACCCAGTCCGCCCCAGGATTCGGGAATGATCATACCGAACAGCCCCGACTGCTTGATGCGTTGCCAGACCTCCTGGGACAGGTCCTGATCCTGATGGGTGATGCGCCAGTCATCAAGTTGTCCGCAGAGTTCGTCCACTGGGCCGTCGATGAACGCCTGTTCACGTTCGGTCAAGCGGGGAGCTGGCTGCCGCAGTAGTTGCTTCCAGTCAGGCCGGCCGCTGAAAAGCTCACCATCCCACCAGACATTGCCCGCATGCAGGGCCTCTTTTTCGGTCGTGGAGATGGCCGGCATGACGCGGCGGAACTGTTTGAGCAGGGGGGCGGTGATCCACTCTCTGCGTAGCGATGGCGCTAAATAGAAGAAAAGTCCAACCACATAGAATCCCCAGAAGGTCAGGGCCAGAGCTGTCGGTAACAGTCCACTCCATTGCAGGCCCGCGAGCAGAGCGGGTGGCAGCGCCAACCAGACGATTGGGTTGGCTGCCTGATAGGCCAATGCCCACAGGGTGATCAACAGGAGCAGAATACCGATAGCCGTCATTTATCAATCTCCCGAATAGGTCTGCGCATGAATGTCATGCGCTCTTCTGTCTCTGTTGGGGGATACGTCTTCGCTTCCTGGTTTGGTTTCAGTTTGAGCAACTTTCCGCTTTCGTTGCAGGGTTCACAGTAATCCCGGGTCTGTGCGGCAAATTCCACTTCATCGTCGTTATAGAGGATGGCGTCATCGCACCAGGGCAGGCGGCGGTAGACCCCTACGTCATCCAGGCCAAGAAAGGGGTATTTGATGATGTTGAAATAGGGCGAATAGTCGAAATCCTTGGGCGTGAAGAGCCGGGGATTGCGTTTGAAAAAACGGATGCTGCCATCCTCGCTACGGTCGATAAAGGGCAGGATCGGGAAGTTGACGGTGCTGAAGGCGGCGGCCAGCAGGGACGAGCAGACGGTTCTGGTGGGTTCGCCCACATTGTGCTCAAACAGACTGGAGCGCCAGCGTCGTGGCAGGATGCCCCAGGGAAAGATAAAGCGCGCCAGATCGAGCAGATGGCGTACATCATAATCACTCCCCAGACGGTGAATCGCATAGTTGACCACCCGCTGGGCATCGGCCGGCTCCAGTCCGGTGGGTCGACAGATGCGCAGATGGTCCATGCGATACTTGGAGATGGGAGAGATGATGGTTCCCTCGCCCAGCAGCGCCTCGACGATCAGCTGCTCACCCGGGTCTCCCTCATAACCGGCCCTGATCCTCGCCTGCAACATCCTGTCGTCGATATCGAACAGCCGGCCGATATAGAGCGCCGAGTGGGTCCAGGAACTCTGGGTGATGGTCTTGATCACCTCACTGACCCGACTGCGGCCTTCAACCAGCAGTACGTCACCTGGCCTCAGCTCATAGCAGAGCCGATTGAAATCGCACAGTGGTGAGTTGGGGGGAGGGCCCTCTTTCACCAGCCACTCGGAGATAGTCTCCATGAACTGTTGAGTAGCGTACCGCATAAAAACCTAGCCTATTAGTCAGGTATATACACAGTATAGACAAGCAAGCCTTGTAAGGGGTTGCATCCGCACTCCTGTTCGGCATTAGGTAGTATGTATTAATTTAATATTAATCAATAAGTAATATATCTTTCTTGAGATTATATATTAAGTATTAGGGTAACTACTCAGTCTCCGTAGGAGCTGCCCGTGGCTGCGATTAGCGACGATAGTCGCTTGGTGTGAAGATGCCGAATAGGCTTGCAGGATTACAACTGGCGGTCTCTTACGCCGTTGCTCCACCAGATCCGACAGGCACCTTCATCTGACACCATGCAGGGGCCGATGGGATTGCGTGGGGTGCATGCCTCGCCGTAGAGACGGCACTGATTGGGGTATTTTCGCCCAAGTACCACCTCGGCGCAGTCACAACCCGGCGGCATCTCTCCGGCCCGTCGACGTTGTGCCTTGGCATAGTCCGGGAAGCGGGTACGTGCATCCCACTGACTGTAGTCTGGGTTTAGACGATAACCGGATTTCGGGATGCTGCCTATACCCCGCCAGTTGGCGTCCACCACATCCAGGGCGGTGGTGAGGTGCTGCCGTGCACCGGGATTGCCACCGGGTCTGACCAGTTCCGGATAGCAGTTGTCGAGAAACAACCGCTCATCGAGCAACTGTCGCAGCACCGAATAGGTGGCTGCCAGCAGGCTTTCGGCGGTAAAACCGGCCACGGCGGCGGGGATGCGGTGTAACTCGACCACGAACTCCCACTCTTCAGGTCCCATCACCGTGGCGACATGACCCGGCGCCACCAGGGCATCGAAACCGGGGCTGCCGGAATCGAGCAGCATGGCAACGGCCGGCCAGGTCAGGCGGCCGGAGAGCAGGATGGAGAGGTTGTCCGGGATGCCCTGCACCAGCAGCGCCGCCACCGGAGCGGTGGTGGTCTCGAAACCGGCGGCAAAAAAGACCAGCTGCCTGTCTGGATTCGCTTCAGCCAGCTGCAACGCCTCGAGCGGGGAGGCGATGGGGCGTACATCGGCCCCGCTGGCATGGACCTGATCCAGTGAACGGGGCTCTCCCTTGGGGACATTTACCGGCACCCGCAGCATGTCGCCGAAGGCAAGCAGAATGATCTCTTCGTTGAGGGCCAGTTGCATGGCCTGGTAAATGTCCTCTTCCGGACAGATGCAGACCGGGCAGCCCGGGCCGGGGATGAGTTCGATCTGCTCCGGCAGTGCACCACGCAGCCCTGCCTGGCTGATGGAACGTTCATGTCCACCACAGACATTCATGATGCGGACCCGCTCAGGTAGTTCCAGGGCGTGGATCTGCTGTAGCCAGTCTCGGGCGGTTAATGCCATGGATATTGTTCAGGCGCTGTCAATCGTTCGACTTAACCATGGGCATGCAGATGGGCGCCTTCCGGCTGCAGCTTGGGGCCGGCGGTTTTTCCATTTGCCCGGCGTTCCGACTGTTGCGCCAACTGTTCCTCCAGCCAGTCAAGCCAGTGGTTCAATCCTTCCTTGCTGCGGGCGGAGAGGGTGGTGACCGGTTCGCTGTGAGCGAGATTTCGTATAGCCGATTCCGCCTTCTCGGGGTTGAAGTCATCCAGATAGGGCAGCAGATCCGCCTTGGTGATCAGTATCTTGTCCGCCGCACGGAAGATCACCGGGTATTTGGCCGGTTTATCATCGCCCTCGGTGACCGAAAGCAGGGTGACATTGCGATGTTGACCCAGATCGAAACTGGCCGGACAGACCAGGTTACCGACATTTTCGATAAACAGAATATCCAGCTGGTCCAGATCGATTTGGTGCAGGGCATGATGCACCATATGGGCATCCAGGTGGCAGGCGGTGCCGGTGGTGATCTGTACCGCGGTGACACCTTTTTGCCGGATACGCTCCGCGTCGTTTTCGGTCTCCAGATCCCCTTCGATCACGCCGATGCGATAATTCCCCTGCAAGGCATCGATGCTGGCCTCCAGCAGGCTGGTCTTGCCGCTACCGGGTGATGACATCAGATTGATCGCCAATACAGCATGGCGGTCAAAATGCTCACGGTTGTGGACCGCCTGATGGTCGTTCTCGCTGAGCAGGTTTTTCAGCACCTCAACAGCCACCTGGCCATCATGGGTGTGGGCATGCTTGCCGCCTTCCTCTACAAGGTGCCGGTTGGCGTCAGTGACATTACAGCCGCAAGTGTCGCACATGATGGATGGTCTCCAGATTTATGTGATCAGTATTTGATTCTAGGTTAAGGCAGGGGCTCATCCCGCTTCAGTTCGACACTGGCCAAGAGTAGTTCATCACCGCTGATCAGCTGGGTGCGGAAATCACCACACGCGGCGCAGATGAGTCTGTTGACGGTCGCCTCACTCTCGGCGCCACACTGGCTGCAGCGAACCCTGATCGGTTGTGCTTCGGTCACCAGTTCCGCCTGGTCGGCGATGGTTCCTGCTCGCGCAATAGTGAAGGCCTGCTCCAGCAGTTCAGGAACCACACCGGAAAGGGGACCAATACGCAGCAGGATACGGGTGACTTCGCTGGCCTGTTCCCGGTCAGCTACCTCGGTGACTTGAGCCAGCATAGCCTGACAGACCGATAATTCATGCATTCGGTGAGTTGTCCAGCTGCGCCAGAATCTGGTCGTAGATCTCCCAGGCCGACCTGGCCTCCTGAGGAGTCACCTTCTGAATGGCATAACCCACATGCACCACGACATAGTCATCCGGCTTGAGTTCTTCATGTTGCAACATGAAAAGGCTCACATCACGTTCGACGCCTTTGGCCTCACAACGTGCATTGAAGCCGTCAATCTGTTTGATCTGCATGGGGATGCCAAGACACATGGTGTAACCTGTTATCTGTTGGTTTCGTCCTATTCTCGCAAGGAGTACAGAATTGTCAATCGAATCGGTCTTGATCCTGGGCATCGGCAACACCCTGCTGAGCGACGAGGGGATTGGTGTGCATGTAGTGAAACGCATGCAGGCCAGATACGAAAACCATCCGGTAGTCGAGTATCTGGATGGTGGCACCCTCAGTTTTACTCTGGCTGAACCCATCGCCAGAGCAGAGGGTTTGATCGTGGTGGATGCCGCCAGAATGGACAGTCCGCCGGGTAGCGTGAAGGTTTTTCACAATGATGAGATGGATCGTTATCTTAGCGGTAATCGGCAAAGCGTTCACGAGGTCAGCCTGACGGACCTGCTGGATATCGCCAGACTCACCGAAAGTCTTCCACAGCAACGTTGTCTTGTGGGGATTGAGCCCTCCTGTCTGGAGTGGGGCGAATCACCCAGCGACGAACTGCTGCCTGCCATGGATCATTCGATTCAGGCAATCCTGGCTATATTGGATGAGTGGGGCCTGGTTGTCGCGCCCATTTAGAATAACGATTCATTAGTAAATCAGCATATATAGACATATTTCATGACCCAGATCAGTACTCAATCTGGCTGTTGGCGATAATCTTATAATATATAAACATCTCTGCGGTGTTCACCATGCAAAAACTGCAGGACATTGAAGTACGTACGGAAAGTCCCTTTGGACCCGATCCCAATCATGGGAATGCGGCGCCAATTCTTCACGAGATTCGCCACGCCCTGCAACGGCTGCTAAATGAGGGCGAGACCACAACCATCGATCTGCGTTCCATCCCCTTTGGTCCTGGCGACGAGCTACAACTGCTCAAGATTCTGGGCCGGGGCGAAGTCGATGTACAGCTCGATGCCCTGGGTATGAGTGAGATATGGGAGAGCCGGTATGCCGGTGTCTGGCTCATCGACCACAAGAACCAGGCCGGCGAGCGTATCGCCCTGCAGATAGAGGTTACACGGGTACCGGAGATTCTGCAGGCGCAGTCGGAGGATATTTCAGACTCCATTTCCCGGCTCGATGATCAACTTAAAGCAGCTGCCGGTTTGCCGGATGCTGGAGGACGTAATGGCTGATTTTACAAACTACAACAAGACATTGGGCGAAAGCCTGCGGCAAAACGGTGTCTCCCGCCGGGGTTTCTTGAAATTCTGTGCAGCGACTGCCTCCATGATGGCACTGCCTCCCAGCATGGTGCCTGCGATTGCCGAAGCCCTGGAAAAGGCCAAACGGCCATCGGTGATCTGGCTCTCATTTCAGGAGTGCACCGGTTGTACCGAATCCCTGACCCGCAGCCATGCACCCACGATAGAAAGCCTCATCTTCGATCATATCTCCCTCGACTACCACCACACCCTGCAGGCGGCCTCCGGTGAAGGTGCGGAGGCGGCCCGTGAGGCGGCCATGCAGGAGAATTATGGCAACTACCTGGTGGTGGTCGATGGCTCCATCCCCCTGGCGGACCCGGGCTACTCGACCATAGCCGGGATCAGCAATCTGGATATGCTGCAAGAGACCGTGGCGGGAGCGGCGGCAGTGATAGCGGTGGGCACCTGTGCCGCTTTCGGCGGTCTGCCCCATGCCGATCCCAACCCCACCGGGGCGGTCTCCGTTTCGGAGATCGTCAAGGACAAACCGGTGATGAATGTGCCGGGTTGCCCGCCAATCCCGACGGTCATCTCAGGGGTGCTGGCCCACTTCCTTACCTTTGGCGGTCTGCCAGAGCTGGATGATCTGGGTCGGCCGGTGGTCTTCTACGGCAAGAGTATCCATGATCGCTGCTACCGGCGGCCGTTCTACGATAAGGGTCTGTTCGCCGAGACTTTCGACGATGAAGGGGCGCGCAAGGGTTGGTGTCTTTAT
>CBDVCD010000147.1:0-8307 GCA_965372385.1 uncultured Gammaproteobacteria bacterium
GGGGCGATGGCGGCATCCCTGCTTCAGCAGGTGGGCCTGGATGTGCTGATCGTGGAAAAGCAGAAATTTCCCCGCTTCGTTATTGGTGAGAGCCTGCTGCCCCGGTGTATGGATCTTCTGCAGGAGGCGGATCTGCTGGATGTAGTGCGGGATCAGGGGTTTATGGTCAAGGATGGGGCCGTATTCAAGCGGGGAGATGAGACCTGCTCATTCAAGTTTTCCCAGCAGTTCACCAATGGCTGGAACTATACCTATCAGGTCCCCAGGGATCGGTTCGATAAGGCCTTGGCGGATGCGGTCGAGGCGAGGGGTACCCCGATTCTCTGGGAGTATGGGGTGACCCAGGTCGATTTTGACGATACGGGACATTCAATGACCACGCTTGAAGGGCCGGCTGGCGATAATCTCAAGATTTCCGCCCGCTTTATCCTGGATGGCAGCGGTTATGGTCGGGTGCTGCCCCGCCTGCTAGATCTGGATGAGGCCTCAGGCCTGCCGTTTCGTGAGTCCTTCTTTACCCATGTGACGGGAGATAAACGACCTGTTGGAGAGGAAGAGGGACGTATCTGGATCTGTATGATGAACGATAGGGACAATGCCTGGATGTGGATTATTCCCTTCTCCAACGGGAAAACCTCCGTCGGCGTGGTCGCCAAAGCGGATTTTCTTGACCGCTACCCTGAGGATCCAGACGAAAAACTTCGCGCAATCATGAATGATAGTCCCGCCAGCCGAGAGAGATTGTCTGAGGTGGAGTTTGCCTTTCCGGTAAGGAATATTCGGGGCTATTCCATCTCCGCCAAACGCCTGCATGGGCCCGGTTTCGCGCTGATGGGGAATGCCACGGAGTTTCTCGATCCGGTTTTCTCGTCCGGTGTCACTCTGGCCATGGAGTCCGGGAATCGGGCCGCCAAGACCCTGATTCGGGAACTCAATGGTGGAAAACCGGATTGGGAGAAAGCGTATGCTGATCATCTGATGATGGGGGTGAATACCTTCCGCACCTTCGTAACCGCCTGGTACGACAATCGCTTGCCCACGATATTCTTCAGTCCCATGAAAGAGGGAATATTTCAGGACCAGATCTGTTCCGTATTGGCCGGTTATGTCTGGGATCAGAACAATCCATTCGTGAGCCAGAGTGAGCGGGCGGTGGATACGATTGCCAATGCCTGTAAGGTGTTGGCTTAGAAATCGAGTTTCACACCGAATAAAAATTTATCGGAATTGAGCGAGTCATTCGGTTCTTTGATGCCACCATTTGAGAGGTGGTGAAACCGATAGTCCAGGCTGAACTCGCTCCCGCCAATTTCAAAACGAATACCCACACCGGCTTGATATGAGCCTTTGAACTCTGAACTGGTACCAGGGATCTTCGCACGGGTATAGACGGGGCCACCCCCAACAAACAGATAGGGTTGGACTGACTGTTCGGGCGCGAAGGTCCAGCAGGACTGGAAGTAGAGCCCGAACATGGGTGGCTCATCCGGTGATTTGAGATGGTGCAGGGCGGTTTCGATGAATATCGAACGGCGATTACGATACCATCCTTGGCCTCGGATAATGGATTGAGGTCGCTCATAGCGCAATATCAGATCGACGGTTTCAACCCGCTCCTTGGTGTTCCCCCAGCCCGGATGGGAGCTGCCAAAACCCCCGAGTAGGTGCCAGCTGGTGTCCGGTTTATCAGAAATACTGGGTTGAGATTCCTCCGCGCCGACAGTATTTGTCCAGAATATGGCGGCTAAGCTAATCACAATAAGGCTAGCTAACCGATGCATGGGAAATCCCTCATAAGGTCAAGTCACCCGATTGAGCATGCGCTCATTGCCTGTCATCCGCGCCCAGGTTTTTCCCGTGGTGAACCAGAGGATGTAAAAGGTCTCAAACATCAATTTTCCCAGCACCGCTGGGGTAAGAGTAAACCTCGATTCAGCGGGACATAAAACATGTTTCAGGCCAAGGCTGTTGGCGATCATCCGACTGCGGGCGAGATGGTAGCGATTGGTGATCAAAGCAGTGGGACCGGGTCTTGTTGACTGCAGCATAGTCCGTGCCTGCCGCAGGTTTTCCAATGTATTGCGAGAGCCCTCCTCGAGCTGGATGGCGCTGCGGTTTTTAATACCCTTCACCTCAAGATAGTTGAGTCCCGCCATGGCCTCGCTCCGGCGCTCATTCGGAGGAGAGCCACCGAGCAGAATGACGATTCTCTTTGGATTTTGTTCGATCAGCTCCAGCGTCTTGTCCAGGCGCCTGTGGTAATCCGAATCAATCCGGCCATTCAGTAGACGTTTGCCAAATACCAGCAGGCTGGTGTCACTTTTCGTGTCGCAGCTGCTCGCTCTTGCAGTACGCAAGGCATGGATGTAAGTAATGAGCAGTGGCAGACCCAAACCCATTCCGACAACCAGGAGGGTGAGAAAGAGGGTAAAGAGACCGTCCCAGTCGATCTCCTGACGGTCAGGGAAGATAGGCATGGGAGGTCTGAGTCCGAAGAGATTCCGGCGGGGGCGATCGCCCCCGCAGAGGGTTAGCGTGGGAGTTTACAGTACTGACAAGCCGGCCTGTATTGCCCGATCGAGATTCTGCACCCAACCATTGTAGTTTTTATGGATGCTGGAACCATCATAAGATAATTCTGCGCTGTCTTTATAGGTGATGCTGTAGTTGGTCTTGGAGTATGGGATATCGACCTTGGCCATATGTTTACGAAGATGGAGAGTACCGCTGATAAGGCCTGGCTCGGTCTCCTTCATTTGCCAGCCCAGACTGGCGCCCGCAACAATGATGGTCTTCTTAATATCCTGGAGGCTCGCTTGCGCGCTGACATCGATGGGAGATTGCTCCACGTTGTAGACAGGTGCGGTCCGGCAACCCAACAGCCCTAGCGTGAAGACCAGTACTGCGCCAAATAGCATAGTTTTTAGATATTTTGTCATCTTTGTACTCCCTTTGGTTGCTTTGTTGATGAAAGTTTAATGAAGCGTTGAATATTTGATGTGATAGTGCATTCCTTCATTTAGCTTTCCTTGGATCAGGCGCCAGTTGAATGGCCTGTAACAAGCCCCTTAAATAGAATCCTTGACGCATCAGTCGTCCTGCAATCATCCGGACGATACGCCAGGTATCTCTCCAGGGTCTGTAGTGGCTGCCCCGCCCGCCTGCGCGATAGATCGATTCGACGGGGACCGAGATACTATAAATTCTGTGTCGGGCGGCTTCAATCAGAAATTCGCTCTCGAATACAAACCCCTTCTCCCGGCTGACCTGGATATGAGTGGTTTCCAATGCCTTACGTGGGTAGAGTCGAAAGCCGGATTGGGAGTCGACCACCGGATAACCGGCCGCCCAGGAGACCCAGAAGTCAGCAAACTTATTCGCAAACAAGCGGAGTTTCGGTGCGTTCTGCCGCTGCTTGAGCCTGGCGGCAATAATGATCCTCTCCGGGTGAGCCCCAGCTGCTTGCAAGAGCCCTGAGATCTCATCGGGATTGTGTTGTGCATCGCCGTCCAGCGAAATGACCAGCTGAGCACCCAGAGAGAGGGCATGTTGCAAGCCTCGCTGCAGGCTGTAACCCTTACCCATGTTATGCGGGTTTCGCAGCAGGGTGACATTCAGCTCCTCGAGTTGCCGATGGCTGTCGTCTTCAGAGCCGTCATCCACCACGATCACCGTAGGGGTCTGTTTGAGCGCACTCTCCACCACACTCCGGATGGTCGTGGCTTCATTGTAGATGGGGATAACGACGGCAGTTTGCATCAGGCCATGGCTCCATTGATCGAGATCACCTGGCCGGAGATATAGGCCGCCTCGTCGGAGGCGAGAAAATTCACCAGGGCGGCCACCTCTTCCGGCATACCGGCCCTTTTCATCGGCACCAGCCGGTTGATGGTATCCTGGTTAAAAATTCCGGCTGTCATGCTGCCTTCGATGATGCCGGGCGCTACCACATTGGCGGTGATACCGCGGGAGGCCAGCTCGATCGCCAGCGACTTGGTGGCGCCATGCAGGCCCGATTTGGCGGCGGCATAGTTGGTCTGCCCCCGGTTGCCCATGACTCCGGCGATGGAGGAAAGACTGATGATCCGGCCCCAGCGGGTCGTCATCATGGGCAGGAGCAGGGGTTGGGTAACGTTGAAAAATCCGTTCAGCGAGACATCGATAACCCGCTGCCATTGGGTAGAGGACATGCCCGCCATGGGGGCATCGTCATGGATGCCGGCATTGTGTATCAGGATCTGCACTGGGCCCTGCTCCAGGAGTTGTTGTAGTCTGGCCTCGGTGGCCATGGTATCCGTGACATCGAAGGCAGTCGCTTCAGCGGACCCACCACTATCTCTGATCGACTCGACCAGGGCCTCGGCGCGCTCGATATGCTGGTTGGCGTGTAAGATGATATGGGTATCCGGGGAGGCGAGACGACGACAGATCGCGGAGCCGATATCGCCACTGCCGCCCGTGATCAATACGCGCTTCAATGCGATCCCTCCGGTTGTACCATGACTGCCAGCTTCCCCTTGGCGATGGGCGATCCTTGCGCATGAACTGCAAAATGGTAGAGCAGATTTCCACCATCAGCCATTAATTGTCTGGCCGTGACGGTGAGTGGCGACTCGATCAGATCCAGGCGTTCAACCTGCAACACCACATTTCGTAGACTGACCAGGAAGCCGGGCCGGATTGGCTCACCTGTCTCCCGTGCCAAGAGACCACCGTGTACCGCCATCGCCTGAGCGCCATATTCGACTGCGTGGATACCGGCAAGCTGCCCATTGTCTCGCAAAGGATTGTCCTCACGCCGATGTGAATGGCTGAGGCAGACCACGGACTCCCGGTCCCAGGAAAGAACCTCGTCCAGCAGACACATCCTGCCTGCATGGGGTATCAGCTGGCAGAGTTCGGTCTTTGTTAACATGGGCCGACCTCCACAGTCAGACTCAGCTCCGGCAGATAGGGCAGGGTGAGCTGCCGCTGCCCGCCTTTGGCGAGGGTCTGCAGGAGGGGCAGGGACCTGGCGGCCGGATTGTCCTGTCTGAGTCGTTCGAGTTGTGTATCCTCCAGACGACTCTCTGGGCCATCCCGTTCCAGCCGCAGATCCAGTCTCGCCAGGTTACCGTCTGCATTGGGTTCAGCCGAAAGCAGCAGGCTGGCAGCGAAGGGCAGGGTTATGGGAATGGGTTCATTCAGGGGGAAAGGGACCGGATAGTCGTAGGCAACCAGCATGACCGGTTGTTGTTCGGTGCAGGTCTGTACCGCTGCCTCCAGCAGACCACTGGCGAAGCTGCCACCAAGCGCGGCAATGCTGGTGGATGCATTCTGGGATCCGGCGGCGATGGAGGCGTAGCCGGCCGGGGCATTGTGCACCGAATTGTGAAAATGGGTGGGTGAGACAGGTCGATCGTCGGTATCCAGGGCTCGGCAGATCTTATCGACGATCTCCATGTCACCTTCTGAGGAGGCGAAGACCGTGGCCAGATCATTGGCCAGGGAGTGTGCGCCCAGACCATCCTGCATCGTCTGCAATGCCAGTTTGATGGTGTTGCTGATCCGCCGGCGCTCGTTGGGTTTCAGCATTTGTGGCTTGAGCGCGGGAAGAGCCTCAGGCTGGTACTCTCTGTCACCGCTCAACACCCCCCGTGCATCCTCCCAGCCAAACAGCCCGGGTGCCACCATGCCTACCGCTTGGATAAAGACCGGGTTCATGCGGATCTCCCGAACAGCAGGCAGCAGTTGTTCCCGCCAAAGCCAAACGAGTTGCTCAGCACATGGGTTGGATTGGCCGGCCTGTTTTTCCGTTCGATATGGGCATGCAGCGTGGGGTCCAGTTCCTGAGTCTGCAGCGACCCCGGGATGAATCCGTGCCGCAGACTGAGCAACGCGAAGATGGCCTCGGTAATGCCCGCCGCCCCCAGGGTATGGCCGGTCCAGCCCTTGGTCGAGCTGCAGGGGACCTGATCCCCCAGCGTCGTGACAATGGCGCTGTCCTCCGCGGCGTCGTTGGAGCGGGTGGAGGTGCCATGCAGATTCACATAGTCGATATCGCTGGGCTTCAGCCCCGCTCGTTCGATGGCCTGGAGCATGGCTAAAGCGGCCCCCTTTCCCTCTGGGTGCGGAGTCGACATGTGGTAGGCGTCGCTGCTCTCACCATAACCCAGCAACAGGTCCCCGGGGTCATCTGGCTCAGCTCGCTCCAGCAGGGTAAACCCCGCGGCTTCACCGATGTTGATCCCGTCCCGCTGGCTGTCCCAGGGACGGCAGGGGGAGGCTGAAACCAGGTCAAGTGAATTGAAGCCGTAGAGGGTGGTGAGACAGAGGCTGTCGACGCCGCCGACCACCGCCACGTCGCACAGACCCGACTCGATATACCGATGGGCGGCGGCAAAGACCTTCGCGCTGGATGAGCAGGCGGTCGATATGGCCAGGGCAGGGCCGGTGAGCCCGAGGTATTGCCGGACAAACCAGGTTGGCGAGAAGATGTTATGGGTGCGTGACGGCAGGTAATCATCCGGCAGACGGCCCGTGTCCTTGTCACGCCGCTGGTAGGCCTTCTCGGTGGAGCGGATGCCGGAAGTGCTGGTGCCGATGAAGACACCGATACGCTCCGCCCCGTACTGTTTGACGGCATCCGATACCCGATCGGAAAATCCATCCAGCTCAAGGGTGAGCAGGGCAAGCCGGTTGTTGCGGCATTCGAACCTTACCAGGGACTCAGGCAGAGGGCTCTGCTCTATACCCTCGACACGGCCAATCCAGGTCTCCAATGTGACATCCTCGAAATCGCAGGGACGCAGTCCGGAACGGCTCGACAGAAGGGCCTGGAGTGAGGCTTGCACGCCTCTGCCCAGGGCGTTGGCCAGGGTGTAGTAGCTGATTCTTAACGGTGTAATTGGCATGGCTGGGTCAATCGTCACCGGTCATGAGACCAGCGCATCCTTGTGCCGTTGCTGGGGCAGGTAAGAAACGCGCATTCTAACGACTAAAGGTGTTTTGAGGCAATGCTTGTGGAAAAACTGACCACGCAGACGCTATTTTTTCCGCGGGCCTAACTGAGCGATCATGCGTAACAGCGGCTCCCGCGGCAGTTTTCCCGTACTACTTCTTGGGAGCTTATCCACCAGATAGAGAGGGCGGGGCAGAAATGCGGCATCCAGGTATTGGGCCAGTTCCCTGAGCAGCGTTTCCTTGTCCAAGGTAGGGGCCACCACAAGGGCAATCAGCCGGCTGACCTCCCGGTCGCCGCTATCGGGTATCACAAAGGTACCGTCCCGCACCCCCTCGATCTCATTGAGCTTGTGATTCAGATCGCCGAGGGATGCCCGCTTGCCGGCGATTTTGATCATGTCTGAATGTCGGCCCAGCAGCTTGAAAAAGGGTTCTTCCAGGAGTTCCAGCTGGTCGCCCAAAGGAACGGGTTGGGGCAACTGGGGACCCTGTGCCAGAAATTGTTCGTCTCTCCTGGAGAGCTGCATCTCCTCATAGAGGGTCCATCTGTCCCCCACGAGGGTGCGTCTCGATGCGATCGAGCCTGTTTCAGTCGATCCGTAGATCTCCAGTACCTGGGTATTGAGCATCTGCTCCGTGGCCTCGGCCAGGGTTTTCGAGAGAGGCGCGGTCGCTGAGATAAGAAATTCGATCTCGGGCCACTCCAGCTCGGCAGCAACGCAGGCGCGCAGATGAACCGGGGTGGTGATCAGTACCCGAGGGCCTTCCAGCGAGGCCAGGCTATCCCGCACATCCGCGGGGAACAGGGGGCGTCCGGAGTGTACCCCAATACCGCCAAACCAGGGGATCAGGATCGATGTCTCCAGGCCATACATATGCTGAGGCGGGACGGTTGCCACCAGGGAGTTGACCTTGTCAGCCTGGATGCCAAACCGATCGGCGGCCAGTTGTGCTCCTTTCCGCAGATCTCCCCAGTACTTCGAATTTGCCTCGGGTTTACCGGTGCTGCCTGAGGTGAAGAGGATCGCCACCAGTCTCTCCTGTTCGATTTGCGGTATGTCATGCTCAGCGATATGGGTATCCGCCGGCACTGGGCTGATCTGGAACTGAGGGATGTCCAGGTTCTCCAAGGGCCTGTCGGTCAGACAGATGCAGTCTGGATATTCCCGGCTTAGCGCATTGATCACGCTAGGTGTCCCGTTGGGCGGCAATAGGGTCAACTGGTTTTTCAGCATGCAAGCGGCAAAACCCAGCATGAAGCGGTAACGGTCATCGCACAGATTCACCACATGGGCAGACGGAGGCAGACGCTCTGCTGTATGCAAGATATCGGTAAGGAATTCCCCGGCGGTTATCGGTCTGCCT
>CBDVCD010000148.1:0-8273 GCA_965372385.1 uncultured Gammaproteobacteria bacterium
AGGAACTGTTCGGCGTGCTATGAATTTTTGGCTATAAAACGAGGGGATTACTGAGTTGTTCCAGTGGATGTTGAGCTTGGGCTTCTTGTTGTGACGCAAGACTTCAGCAGTCATAAAAGGACGGATGTTGAGGCGCACACCGTCGTTGAGGTCGGGATTCCAACCGATAGGCTGTTCTTCCAGAGGCTTCCAGCGAACGAAGATGTCGTAGGGGGCTTCGCCTTCCAGGATCAGTTCCAGACGCTTTTTCAGCTCCCGGGCGGCGGTGAGGCGAAGCTCGGCGCCATCCACGCCATCGCTGACCGCCCGCTCCTGAAGGCCGATCCAGTCACCCAGATAGGTGTAGATCAGCGTCTCCAGGGTCTTGTGGTCCAGCTTGTGATAGTTGACCAGGGCCGCGAAGCCATCCTTGAGACCATCCCAGATGTGCCAGATGAAGGGGCGGTGCTGGAACAGTTTGCAGTGCTGTTCGAAGAACTTCTCGCGCACCCACCAATCGATACCCTTGCCCTTAGCTTTGGCCTCCTCCAGGAGTTGTTTGAGCTTATGGGCGGACCAGTCATCGTCGTAGGCTGCCTGCAACAGGCTTAGCAGACGCTCGGCTGCGGGTTTCTCGCCCCGGATGCTGGGAATGCAGACGATGCCGTCGTCGTCCACGAAGGAGATAAGATCCTTACAACGATCGATCCAAACGCGGGACTCGTCGGAGAGTTCCATAGTTGCGTCAGTTTCGGCGGGCCAGCGGTATCCTAGGAGCCTTGCCACACATACCTGTAATGCAGATTCTGAGGGTGTTAGGTGTCCCATGAAAACCCATTGATTTGGATGAGTTCCAAACGCAACAGGTATTTCTTCATCCGAGAAGTCAGCTACATCGAAATTTATATTTGTGAGAACGCTGGTTGATGCTGACACCCTTGGATCTAGTTCTCTAATCGCCATTTCGTAAGCATGAGACTTCACGAAACAATAGATCTTCCCTAGCTCGCCTTCTTTCCTTGGACAAATCAAGACTCCACCTTTTGAGAAAGCACCTCCATCAAAATACGTTGATGTTATTCCTCTTACCCGTCCGACCAGAATACCCTTTCTATTCCAAAGTTCTGTGTTTTGTATCCGTGCTTGCGGATTATTAGCAAGATCCCCGTTACCTTTTTCCCAAAACATTACCTGCTGACGTCCGCCGAATGGTTCCGATGAACCATCTGGCGTACAGTATCGTTCCCAAACACCGCCCCAAGAGACTTCCCAAAAAAACCTCAAGAATCTATCTGCATCCCCAGTTGATGACCCCTCTCCAGAATCGACAAAATCCCGTAGTCTTCTTCCTTTTTTCAAAGGGCTAAAGGATATCCTTGATGCAGGATTATTAAACTGATCATTTTGACTTACGGTCGAAATACTCCCCAATTCTTCTCCGTCATACTCGACAAGTCCTGCAAGAGCCTTTTCCTTTATCTCTCTCTTAACAACACTCTTACGCGGCTTTGTGGAAACATCAATTGCAGAAAAGTGGCTATCATTATTGCCGTTGTTTTTTTCAAAGCATACAAGAACAGTATTTGGCCCCCTGTTACCGAAGGCTTGCCATGCCTCTTCGCCCAAGATTACCGCAAGTTTCCATGTCGTTATTTTTAATATTCTATTTCGAAAATCCTCATAATTTTTACCTACCCACCAATTCTGAGGAAGAACCACACAAACAAAACCGTTATCATCTTGGAATTCGATTAACCGTTCAACAAAAAGAGTTGCTAGATCATAGGATGCCCATGGAGCAATACGATCACCGTACCTTCGTAGTGCTTCGCAATGACCCTCTCGGCCGAGATAGGGAACATTAGTTATGGTTAGGTTGTAACAATTTGACAAGAGTGTTGCCGCCTCGGTTAGGCCTTTTGCTACTACCCCCAATTCAACTTCATCAGCATTGTCGGCTAGGAGGGCAAGAGAAACAACGTGTGAAATCTCTTTCCAGTCCTCAGCAAAAAGATCACTCTTGAGTACACGCTTCGGATTTACGAGGCTTCCTAAAATAGGCGCTTCTTTGAACACATCGTAGAGCCGCTCTAAGGCGTTCTCCATGTCCCGGTTCCCATGGGCGAGCTTGAGCCAATCTGCTTTGATTGAATGAATGCCGAGCCCAGAACATGCAATATGAAATTCAGGCAGTCCCCGATAACCACCGGCATCCGGATATCGCCAAGCGGTAAGTGCCAAAGCAAAAGCCGCCAGTTCCACGCAGCGTTGGTCCAACTCCAGGCCGTGGATATTTTCGGTCAATACCCTATCTACCGCCTCCTGAGCGGTAAGCTCTTCCAGCTCCATTCGCATCGGCACCAACACCAGCAATGCCGCCACCAGGAAATGTCCCGAACCACAACAAGGGTCCATCACCTTCAGTTCGCCCAGGTGCTTGGGCCATGCCTCGAAACGCCCCGCCGCCGGGGTGCCATCCTCCAGGGTTCGCAGGTATTCCAGCGGCACCGGCCTCGGCTTGTCCGGATGATTGGCCACCCACCAAGCCCCCAGGCTGTTGTCTAGCAGAAAGCTGACCATATAGGGCTCAGTGAACAGCTGGGTCACTGCTGGGAGCTCTTCGGCCCCGATCTTGACCTCGGAGCGGTTGACCTCGTCCTTCTTCTTGGACTGCCAGAACTGATAGACCCAACCCAGGCTGTCCTGAGCCAGAAAGGTCTCGGGATCGAGTCCGGCGAGCAGGCGCTCCAGGGCGCGCTGGTGCTCCGGGGCCAGAGTGAGTTTCAACACCGAGCTGTCGGGCCGGAAGATCTGCGGCAGCATGCGGGAGGCGTAGCGCCCAGCCAGTTCCCAGCCATTGGTAGCCCCTTCATCCGCAGCCAGTTCATCGCACTCGTTCAGGGTCAGGGGCACCCCATCCGGGTGCATGAGCAGGTGATTTTCTGCCAGAAAGCGTGCAAACAACATGCGATGCCAATGCTCGTAGGCAGTTTCCTGAACCAAGTGACCGATAGACTGATGGCCGTCTGGTCGGCGATGGTCACCAAGCTGACGGCCATGGGCACGCAAGCGGCGGCGCAGGGCACGTTGCTCTTCGCTCAAATGCTTAGGCGCTTCCGTCTCGCCGACACCGAGATGTTCCAGAACAGATCGAGCTGCCGCCTCGGCCACATCGCGGGCCTTAATGACGGCTTTTTCCAGTTTACGGCGCAGAGATTTGGCTAGGTAGTCCATTCTCTTCTCCCTTTGTTCACTAGATACTGGCTCTCAATGTTCACAGTCCTACCTCGCCGGTATCATGGGCAAGCAGATCATTATCCAGCGACCAGATCAGCACACGACTCATATGATGTCGATCTCGGGTAACCTCCCACTCCTTGATGATGGACAGATCACTAAGACCTACTTGCCGAGCAGCATGTTCGGGAAACTCCCCCAACCAAATAACAAACTGTTCACGATCAGGGAAATGAGTGGGACGGTATGGAGCATCCCCTTCCATGGCCTTAATGACCTGATCCACCAGTTTGGTTGCATACTCCCTGCGCAAGCCGCCGGTTGCCAAATGAGCAATATGATTTCCTGTCTCCCAGATCGTGGCCATGGGCAAGAAAAAGTGGTCTCCCGCTTCGACCCTCTCAGAAAACTGCACAAGCACCTCGTCACGATTCTGATTGAACCCCGGCACATCAAGGACATTCAGAAAGATTGAGGTATCCAGCAGCACGATACGACTCATGCCCCAGCCTCCGACTGCTGCCCACGCATCTGTTCCAACCAGGCTTTGGCCTTCTTTTTCCTTTCTTCCCCGCCTTGATGAGACTTGATGAAACGTTCGAGTACACCAGAGGTCATCAGGGTGCCCAGTGAACCCTGTGCAATTAGTTCGGGGTAATCAGGCGCTTCTTCCAGTCGAATAATGCGGCTGGATCCATTTTCAGGATCTCGATAGCAGAACACTACATCCGGGACAGCCGAATCAGGCAGGGCATCGAGCATGGCCGGGTTGTGGGTTGAAAGCAGTACACGCAGAGAACGATCTGTGGCTATCTTTTGAATCTGTTCGAGCAGATGCCGGGCGCGACTGGGATGCACGCCATTGTCGATCTCTTCAATGACCACCAGGCTGTTCTCTGGAGCCGATAACATGGCTGAGGCGATTGCCAGAACCCTTAGTGTGCCGTCCGACAATAGAGATGCATCGTACTCTCGGGGCTCGCCTCCAAAGGTCTCAACCAGTTTGACCATGACCTCACCACGCGGGCCATCGAGAAACCCCAGGGTTTCGATGTTCTGCTCAGGCAGGCTCTGTATAAACTCCAATATGGCTTGCCTGTTGTGGCTGAAAGGTTCTGTCGCAGCTTGTTCGTCATCTCCCCAAAGCACGTGAAGAACACTCGATAGATTGGTTCCGTCACCCAGCAGTCGTTTTTCTGTCTTGAAGCTGTAGTCGCGCATCCGTGCAGGGACCGGATCGAGAAATAAAATATTGCCCAACCAATCCTGATATTTTTTCACCACTTTCGGGATAATTTTTTGTGACTTTTTGTTGTTTGCACTGAAACTGGCCGGGCTATCGAGTTGAGTAAAAATAGCAAACTGATCGCTGCAGGTAATATGTGGCTTGTTGCCGCCCCGTGCAAAATTGTTATAGGCGACACCCACATCCGACCCCATCCCCTTGGCCGCTTGATCAAGCGTGTAGAGTGGTACATTTTTCTTGAAGTCAATAATTGATTCTGAGCTAATATGCAGCTCATCGTTACGGCGCGAAATTTCAATATCAAGATAATTCCACTCTGGCAGGTTGGTTTTGCAAGCAAACCTGAAACTTGTGGCACCCCGATAACCCAGTTCAGTGATACGCCCTCTAACCACCTTGCCCGATTCTTGAACGGAAGATTGAATCGCAGAAAGTTTTTGTCCCTGAGCCAACCAGGAGAGAATACGCATCCCCTCTATGGCGTTGCTCTTACCCGATGCATTGGCACCTATCATGACCGTCAACGGCGCGAGTGGCAGATCGGCTTGGATGTAGCTTTTGAAGTTTCTCAGCGTCACTTTTGTCAGCATGTCGGCACCTTCATAAAATATCTCTGGTTACGCGCTCTTTTCGCGTCTGCATTTCTGCCTATACTTTCTTGCCTCATTTCCACATCCTTGAATCGAACCCGAAGGGCTCGGCTTTATGAACTTTCAATCGAGTAAGATCCAGGTGTCTTGGATTGAGAACGTAGTTGAACTCATGGGGCACGATCACCGAGGGCACTTTAAGCAGGACTGTGTTGTTGGCCTCGGCCCATTCACTGCCCAGGGCCTTGCAGGTATCAGACGGCGGCTCTGAGCGCCACTCTTTGGGTAGTTTACTGATCGGTAATTCTTGAATGGCGAGGTCATTTGGAATGCCGACTGGAATGGCGGAAAAGCGTAGGCGGCTATCCTCGGCAGTCAGGTGTACAAAGAGTTCGAGCGCCGCAAGTGATAAAGAAGAACTCAAGTAGACAACTGGAGTGCCTCTGGCGTTCCAGCGGCCACCAAAGCGGCGTGCTCCCTCACCATCAAAAGCGTCTTTTGCATGCTTCTCCTTGACGAGTCGCCAGGCCGTCAGCGGCATGCGTCCTCCAGTGAAAGAAGGCGAGTCAACTTAATACTCCGTATTCAATACGTCCGAGGAGGTCTTCCACCTCACGGGCGCCGGCTTCGTTTTGCAACAGATCGAGTGGGCGGCGGTTGCCCAGTCCGCGCTGGGGTTCTTGCAGCCATCGATGGGCGCGTTCGGAGTTCTCAAGCACCTCTTCGGCGAAGGCAATGATGCGTGCAAGGCGGTAGAGCCTGTCCCCCTGAGTGGGATTGAGCCGCTCAACCGCTGCTTTGGCTTGCCTCTGTAGTGTCTTGGCGCTTACTCCCAAACTATGCGCGAACTCCTGCTCCGTCAGATTGAGACGCGCCCGTACAGCCTGAGCCGCTTTTCGCGGTAATCCACGCATGATAAGGTCAGCCAGGTCGAGTTGATTATGAACCCGTTTTCCCAGCACACGGGTACCACCCATCACATCTAAGGTATGTTGTTCGAGCATTGGACTGCCTCTAAATGGTCGTTTGTCCTAATAGTATAGGACAAATGACTGTTTTGATAAACAGGTTGGTCAAAGCATCACCGGACCGTCTTTGAGTTTTTTACGCACCAGGTCTTCGATATCTGCCAGCCAGACCTCCAGTTCGGCATCGTTGCGCAGGGTTTTGCGCGGCAGGTTGATCCGCACTACCTTCGGCTCCAGCAGCTTCGCGGCCTCCATATGCGCTTCGTCGAACCGTGGGGCCAGGGCCTTGCGACGATCTTCCCAGGCGGTGAGAGACACTTCGTCCAGGGTCTCGGTCAATTCATCGGCGGTTGTTGTCTTTGCGGTTGCTGGAGCATCAAGACTATGCTTCTTTTGCAATGCCTGCTGTTGAGCAGCATCCAGCTTTTTCCACTGTGAATCTGCTTCCAGACTGGCTAGCCTTTGGTCCCGTTCTTCATTGTAGGCAGTCACTTGGTGATTGAGCGCGTTGCGCAATACCTCTATGGACTGGTCAAGCAGTGCTTGGGTTGGATCTGGGTCTCGCAACAGTGCACGCTGAGATTGAATTGCTTCCGCTTCTTTGACCAGTGTTTGGCCCGGCCCCAGTACCTTGGCATGACTTAAAAGTTCCTGTAGTTGTGCCCAGTTGGAGGCGCGTTGGCTGATTTTTTCCGCGGCTGCTTGCCAAGAAACCAGCTTGGCTGTCAGTGACTCTCGTTGGTTATAGAGTTCCGCCAGGAGTGCATTACCTGTCAGCAGGCCCAAGTCCTGAATCGGCTTGAGGTCGGGCACTTCAGGTTTGGGCGGTTCACCACCAGCGGATTGGGCGCGATCTCGAAGCTCTGCCAACAGCAGAGAAACCTTAGCTTGTTCCTCGCCTGGCTGACAGGCGATACCTCCCGCCTGAAACAATTTGCGAATCTGGATGAGCTGAACAGGTGTGATCGTGACCTTCTCTGGTTTGAAAGAGGTCTGGGTGATTTTCGACCTCTCCAGCTGTTTGATACCAACCGATTTGTGGGCGGCATCCTGCGCCAGAACATGGCCGCTTGCCAGCAAGGCGAACAACCCACCATCAATCGCATCTTGTGGCCATCCGTAGGGGTTGGCTTTGAAATTGTCGCGGACCTCCGCGCCTTTTTTCCCTGCAGCAAGGAATTTGAGAATGGCGCTTGCTACAGGCTGTTTGTCTGCATCGCCCTTATGGCCCACTGCATCCAGTGCTTGGTTATCGCCTTTTTTGGCGCGTTCGAAGACCTTGCTCCAGGCATTGTGGTCGGCAATGTCAAATTCCGGGTAGAGGCGTACGAGGCTGGATTCTCCACCGGCCTGGAGCTTTTCTACCAAGGAGTCTCCATCCACTTCCTGGCCGCCTGCCTGGAAGACGCGAATGCCAGAGAATATCTCCTTGAGGTAGGTCTCGATCAGCTTAGTGGCGTCATTAGAACGTGTTGCCATGGCCGCCCGGGCATCTTCACCCTCAGGCGTGCTGGGCACGCCGCGCAGTTCCATGGTCATTTCCGCTGCTTTTTTGGCAACGATGGCATTGGCCAATTCCGTCTTATTCCGGGCGGGGATAAAGACAAACTGAGTCGGATCGGTATTGCCTTGGTTCCTTGCATCCGCCAACAGGTTTTTCTCGTTTGTGGACCAACCATCCTGGAACCAAACAGTCAGCTGGGAGCCACAATTTTTAGGTAATTCCACATCAAAGCTCGCATGCAGGTTGCGTGGCTCTTTGCATTGGCCCTGGGCCAGGCGCACCTGTCGCAAGGCAGTCTGGCAGCGGTCTTTGAATAGATCCAAGCGCTCGTACTCCAACCGTTGGATGTTGTTTTTTAGCTCTGCTTCCTGGCGACGATATTCATCGTGCCAAGCGGAACTCTCGGCGGTCTGCAGGCGGTATTCAACACCATTTGAAGTCGTGACGGCCATGACCAGGCTGTCTTTGTCCTGGAGTTCGTCCAACAACGTCGGAATCTGCTTACGGAGTTGCCCGGATCCCTCATCAAGGTTGGTTACCAGCAGATCCGCCAAGGTTTCAGCCGTAGGACGCACACCGGTGTCGGCTACTGCATCGGTCGGCAGCTTGTTAATAAGGAAGATGAGCTTAAGCAGGTTCGCCTTGATCTGCTCGCCACTATCGCCTATGGAGAGTTGCTGTACGTGTTCATAGACCAGCCCTTTCAAGGTGCCAACATATTGAAATATATGGAGAAGAAAAATCAGAGC
>CBDVCD010000149.1:0-8195 GCA_965372385.1 uncultured Gammaproteobacteria bacterium
AAGGCCGCGACGACTTCGTTCAGTTTGTCTGTCACTGATTTTTCTCCTTCGTCAATTGATAAATACCCATCTCGCGTTGCCAATCGTTGTAGTGATAGCGGTAGGCCACCATCGTTCCCAGTCGATTGACATCGATGTTATCCCAGTCAGCATAAAAGCCCTTCTCGAATTCGAACGCCGCCAGCAACAGGCCCTGGGTGGTCCAGCCGTCGTCCACCGGCAGGTTCCCCAGTTCAGCTAGTCTTGCGCGCGCTGACTTGCCGTTTTTGGTGGCGATGGTCCAGCCCCATTCACCGAAGCTAGGCACGTTGGCGTGGTACTGATCCACGTGAGCGAACCCGGCATACTGGACGGTCTTGCCGATGCTGATAAAGGTTTTTTTGGCATGATAGGGCGAGGTGGACTGCACCACCATGGCCCCATCACCAGCCAGCAGTCCATGCAACTTGGCGTAGAAACGGGTGCTGTAGAGTTTGTTCAAATCCGGGTGCGATGGGTCTGGCAGGTCGACGATGATGGCGTCGAACAGGACCTCGTTACGCAGCAGTTCATCCACGCTCAGGAAGGCGTCGCCAAAGTGAAATTCGACCCGGGGATCACTCAAGGAGCCTCCGTTGGCGGCGAGCAGGCGGCTATTGTCTACCGGTTCGGTCATGGGTTCCCGGAACAGGCGTACCAAGTCTTCATCAAGATCAAGCAGTATCACCTTCTCGGGGTTCCAGCGCAGAATATCCCGCACGGCCAACCCGTCGCCACCGCCAACTACCAGAATTTTTTTATGGCGGGCAGAAGCAGCTAGCGCCGTATAAGTGAGCATGGCGTGGTAGATGTGTTCGTCGTTGCTGGCGAACTGGGTGCGCCCGTTAATATAGAAGGTCAGCACTTTAGGTTTCGCCGGATCCATGATCCGTTCGGTAACCACCAGTCTCTGATGCTTGGTATTGAGCCGGTAAGCCACTTCATCCCGGTACAGGAGGTCTTCCATGGTGTCCGACCAATCTGTCCCCTTGTCATAGACCTGAATCACCACGATGGCAGTGAGTACATGGGCGGCTAGCAGGGGAGCTGACCAGCGGATCTTTTGCTTGAAGAGAAGAAAGAACAGGATACCGACGGTGAGGTTTGCCGAGGCGGTCAACGCCCCCGCCAGGGAAACGTCCATCGCCAGCATAAAGACAAGCCACAGGGTCGCGCCGACGCCCGCACCGATGTAATCGATGCCGTAAACAGCCCCGGCGTTGTTCTTTAGATCATCCTTATGGATATCAGCCCGGATCGCGCATATGAGCGGGATCTCCATACCGATCAAAACGCCAAGTACCGCACCGACCACGTAGGGCGAGAACCGGGCAATCTGTTCCATGCTTGCAATAAGGCCGCCGGAGGGCGCGAGGTCCGCGGTGAGGCCGAAGGTGTCCATGAGGATCTTTGGGAACAACCCGGACAGGGCGAACAGGCCGCCGATCAGCAGCACGCTCGTACTGCCCAGCAGGGCCAGGAGGACTTCCAGCCAAGCGAACCCGGCATAGGGATTTTTGACGTTACGTGCCAGGAAGGCCCCGACACCCATGAAGATCATCATCACGGTAATGATGCCAAAGATGGCGACTTCCATCGCCCCCAGAACGCGTCCCGCATAATGGGATAACAGGTATTCATAGACCAAGCCGCAACCTGCGCCGATGGCGAGGATGGTCAGCACCGCCAAGTCCAGGCGCTTTTCTCTCGTGAGTCGACCCATGTCTTCTTTCGTCGTCCTTACAGCGTCAAACGAACGTCATTATAGTTAGTTATTATTCGTATTCAAACTTATTATTCTGTTTTCGTGATTATACATACGTATTCGGTATTTTTAATTGTTATTTGTTTTTTTATAATCTAATCTATTATGAATAATTTTTCGTTATGCTGGATACTGTTCAATTTTATCGCACCGGTGATGATTGAAAATATTCGTTACGCAAGGTCTTTCGGCAAAGTGCATAGGGTTCTTTAATGGGCGAGGCAGACAAAGCATGGGAGAAGATGGCGATGCGGATGATCAAGTCCTCCCTGTCACTCAAGGGGGTGAATTACCCCGAACTGGCGAAACGGTTACAGCGACTGGGTGTCGAAGAGACGCCGTCGTCGCTGTCCACCAAGATAAATCGGGGGGCCTTTAAAGCAGCCTTCATGCTACAGGTTCTGAAAGCCATCGATATGAAGCATTTCACGATCCCGGACTTCGATTAGTAAATGGACCGCCTCAAAATCAAGCGCATCGTCATCGGCTTGGCGATTCTTGCGGGTACCTACCTGACCATCAAAAGCCTTCTCTTACTGTGGGATGTCATCGTACTGCTCATCGTCGTCGCGATAGTGGGCGTGGCGGGATTTTTTGGCTTTCGAGCCTGGAAGCACCGGCAAACCAACGCTGGGAGCGATCCGTGACTGCCGACACCGGCACCCACGTCATCGTCGACCTCTATGGAGCGGAAAACATCGACAACGAAGAGATCGTGCGGGAGGCCATCGCCGAGATCGTCCGCGCGACCGGAGCGACCCTGCTCCACCAGTATTTCCATCGTTTTGAACCCCAGGGTATTACCGGCATGGCATGTCTGGCGGAGTCACATATCTCTGTTCACACCTGGCCCGAGTCAGGCTTTGCCGCATTCGATATCTATATGTGTGGGACAGCACGGCCAGAGCGTGCGATTCCGATATTAAAAACCTACTTCCAGCCCGAGCACGTCGAGACCCGGAGTATCCAGCGCGGCAATCGAGGGAGCGATTGATCCACACTTCGGATGCTGTCATTTACCATGCCTCAGAAACTTACCAGTGAAGGCGAATTCTCCGATTTCATCCGCAGCCACCCGATCTGCGCCGTCTATTTCAGCGGCCCTGACTGCGCCGTCTGTGAGGCGTTGAAACCCAAGCTGTTCGAAATGCTGCAGCACCGGTTTCCTAAGCTGGTGGTTGGAGAGGTCGACTGTGCAACAACGACGCAACTGGCAGCCCAGCAGATCGTCTTTACCATACCGACACTGATTGTTTATTTCGACGGCAAAGAGGGAATCCGAAAATCCCGCAGTTTCAGTCTCTCTGAGTTAGCAATGGAACTGCAACGGCCCTATTCGATGCTGAGTCCGGAGGAATGACCAGTGATTGAACTCATGCGAAGGATCTTCAGTGATGACCTGAGATTGGAGTTCATTTTGCAGGGCTCTGGTTTCGGAAGGTGTCAGCATGTAGCCTGGGTGGAGCTTGCGCAACCCGGGTTTCGTAAACTCCACCCAGGCTACATGAGGCATTGAACATCCGCTATAGGCCGTTTTCTTGATCCAGATAGCGACAGAGCAGACCATTCGGAAGACCGGAAACCGGTAACTTCACCAATACCTGGTACCCACCGCCGGGTGCCTCATGGATCGGGTTGCCGTTCTTATCCTGCATCTGTTCGAGCTGGAAGCTGTGATTGCCCATGGGCGTCATCAGTTCGAGACGGTCACCCACCCGCAGTTTGTTTTTCACATCCAGTGCAGTGAGCCCGCTGGACTCGTCAACCCCGGTCACCTCACCCACAAACAACTGGCGGTCGCTTTGGGAACTGCCATGGCGATAGTTCTGCAGCTCTTTCGATTCATGGCGCTGATAGAAACCGTCCGTATAGCCCCGGTTGGCCAGGCCTTCGAGATCCGCCATCAAGTCAGGCTGAAAAGCACGTCCAGCTACGGCATCGTCGATGGCCTGACGGTAGACCTGGGTGGTGCGCGCAGTATAGTAGTGGGACTTGGTGCGGCCCTCGATCTTCAGGCAGTCGACACCGATCTCCACCAGCCGCGCCACATGCTCTACCGCCCGCAGGTCCTTGGAATTCATGATGTAGGTGCCATGTTCGTCCTCGAACATCGGCATCAGTTCCCCGGGGCGTCCCTTCTCTTCCAGATAATAGACATTCTCCGACTCGGGGTGGCGTGGTGTACCGATGAGATCAGTATGCATATCGGGTCCGGCCACCGGCTGGCTGACCTTGTAGTCCCAACGGCAACTGTTGGTGCAGGTCCCCTGGTTCGCATCCCGGTGATTGAAATAGCCGGAGAGCAGACAGCGTCCGGAATAGGCGATGCAGAGGGCGCCATGCACGAATACCTCCAGTTCCATATCGGGACAGACCTGGCGAATCTCGGCCACCTCGTCCAGGGAGAGCTCCCGGGAGAGGATCACCCGAGACAGACCCTGCTGCTGCCAGAAAAGCACCGCGGCAGCGTTGACCGTATTGGCCTGCACCGAGAGGTGGATCGGCATCTCGGGCCAGCGCTCACGCACCAGCAGGATCAGTCCGGGGTCCGACATGATCAAGGCGTCCGGCCCCATCGCCACTATCGGGGCCATGTCGTCGATAAAGGTCTTCAGCTTGGCGCCGTGGGGCATTACATTACAGGCTAGGTAGAAGAGCCTGCCGTGATCGTGGGCCACCTGAATACCAATCGCCAGGTTGTCTGGCAGGAAATCGTTGTTGCGCACCCGCAGGCTGTAACGGGGCAACCCGGCATAGACCGCATCCGCGCCATAGGCGAAGGCATAGCGGGCATTTTTCAGGGTGCCCGCGGGGGAGAGTAATTCAGGTTTTTTCATGTTCGCACAGTAATTAAATAGGGATCTATTTAGTGGCCATCCGGAAACGTAAAATCACCACGAAGATCACGAAGAAAATTCGTAACTATTTAAGCTCCACTTCCATGCGATGTCTCAAGGGACCCAGTAAGAGTGCATCCCTGACCACTTCAATGGTAACTTTTTCCCCCACCTGCTTATCCATCAGGGCGAGTCTGACATCGGAATAACTGGTTATCTTCCGATCATCGATACTATAGATAGTGTCCCCTTCCTTAACCCCCGCCTCCTCTGCACCGCTCTCATGACTGAAGCCGGAGATCTCCGGAGGCGAGCCTTCGGTATCGAGAAAGACCCCCAATTTTCCGGCAGGTGGCAGCCCATTCCGCGCGCTCATGATCAGGTAGTCACCCATCTCCGGGTCCACTGCACTGCCGGGCCTGGCATTGATCACGATGGCCGAAGAGACCGGTATCCGCCGTTTCAGACGGTTCGGAATGCCTGAGCCATAGAGCAGATGGCCAACACCGGCCAGGATCACCATGTGCCCATCGGGGTGTTCGCGCAGCCAGGTCGCCGCCCGTTCCGCCATACCCTCGTCCCACAGTAGCTGTACATCCAGGAACCGTTCGAAATCGCTGCTCTCTGTTGTTGGATGCTGGTCGAATATCTGCTGCAGCCGGCTCCGGTAGGCCTCGTCTCCCCGATCCATCTCCTGGGGGATCCGCGCCTTCTGCTCCTCACTGAGACTCTCCAGCCCCCCCTTCTTTACCTGATTGGTGATCTCCCGCTCGATATTCAGGGCAATGAGGGGGATTCCGTGTTCACGGGCATAGTGAAAGATGGGGCGATAGAGCCGGTAGTCGTAACTCCAGCGCTCGAAGTACTCGGACCTGCGGATAAAATCGGTCTCGTCGATCTTGCCGGCGATATAGTCATCCAAAACGGCTTGGAAGGGCTGCTGAAAAAACTCCAGACCAATGGCCAGCACGGGATGGCGGGCATGCTGGCTTGCGATCACCGCCAGTTGATTCAGATGGTGTTCATAGCGGTCATGTTTCTCTCCAACGAAGATCACCCGCCGGTCCGCCACTTGCTCGATCATACGGTCCAAACCGATCAGACTTGAAAGGTCAATCACCCTGGGGACATCCTCCTCAGAACCCACAACCTCACCCAATACGGCCATCAGCAGACCTGTCATCAGTAACTTTTTCAACAATGAACTTCCCTCCCGGCCGGTCGATTTCACTTTCGGTCCCGCCAGCAATCGGTAAAATAGTCAGATCATGCGTCCTCTGACCTACAAATTAGCCTACTGTTTCATCCTGCTGCTCGGTTATGCCACGGCCAACGCCGATTCCGCAACCCAGGTGATCGACCACCGTCTCGAAGTAAGCCTGTTCCCGGAGGAACAGACCTTGCGGGTCAGGGATCGTATCCATCTGCCGGATGATGGCCCCCTGGAGTTCACGCTCCATACCGGGCTTGACCCACACATCATAACGCCTGGCGCATCACTCACCCAAACAGGGCTGTCCGTCTACAAAACCCTCTTGCGAAACTACCAGGTCACCTTGCCTGAAGGCGTGCGGAATTTCACCCTGGAGTATGGCGGGAAGATTGCCCACGAATTTCGTACCAGAAAGGAGAGTCCTGGCCGCCACCAGAAGCTGCTTTCGGGGACCATCTCATCAGAAGGGGTCTTTCTCGATGCGGGTGTCGCCTGGTATCCGTTTTTTCCCGGTACCCATCAGACCTTCAGTCTCACGGTGGAGGTTCCAGCAAAATGGCAGGTTGTCAGCCAGGGAACAGGCCCCATCGAAACAACGCAGGATGGTAAACGCAAGATCAGTTGGCGTGAAACCAATCCTCAGGATGACATCTATCTGATCGCCTCGCCCTTTCACTACTACGCCAGGACAGACAAACCGGTTCATTCTCAGGTCTATCTCCGTCAACCGGACAAGGCGCTTGCAGAGCGTTACCTGGATGCCACCGAAGATTATCTGGCGCTCTACCAGGAACTCATCGGCCCCTATCCCTACAACAAGTTCGCCCTGGTGGAGAATTTCTGGGAGACCGGTTATGGCATGCCATCATTCACGCTGTTGGGCTCACGGGTCATCCGCCTCCCCTTCATCCTGCACACCTCCTACCCCCATGAAATCCTGCACAACTGGTGGGGCAACGGGGTCTATGTCGATTATCCCAGCGGCAACTGGAGCGAAGGTCTGACCGCCTATCTGGCGGACCACCTGCTGCAGGAGCAGCAAGGCAAGGGCATCGAATACCGTCGTTCGGCCCTGCAGCGTTTTGCTGACTTTGTCCGCTCTGAAAACGATTTTCCCCTCATCAATTTTCGCTCTCGTCACTCCACCGCCAGTCAGTCAGTGGGTTATGGCAAGAGCCTGATGCTGTTTCATATGCTGCGCCGCAAACTGGGCGAGCAAAATTTCATTGCTGGATTACGCCACTTCTATCGGGAGCATCTTTTCCGACTGGCTGGATATGCAGACCTGCAACGGTCCTTTGAGAAGGTCAGCGGTGAAGACCTGGACCGCTTCTTTCGGCAATGGACCCAGCGAACCAGCGCCCCGGCTTTGGAAGTCCGGGATTTAGATATCGTATCGCTTGAAGATGGCTATCGACTCAGTGGTGTCCTGATCCAGTCACAACAATGTGCTCCATTCGATCTGGATGTGCCGATACTGGTCTATCCGGAGCAGGGTCAGCCAGTCAAACTCAACATACCCATGGTTTCAAGGGCAAGACCGTTTGCTGTCGACCTCAGATTCAAACCTTTGCGTATCGATATCGACCCCTGGTTCGACCTGTTTCGCCAACTCCACCCGCAAGAGGCACCCGCAACCCTGAGCAAACTGTTTGGATCCGATAAGATCCTGTTTGTGCTGCCTGCCGATGCACCCAAAACACAACTCTATGGTTACCGGCAGCTGGCGGCAAACTGGAGCAAGGGCTATCAGGAGGCATCGATTATCTTGGATAAGGAATTGAGCAGTCTACCCAAGCAGACACCGGTCTGGCTGCTGGGCTGGGAAAACCACCACCTTGAAGGCTTCTTCGCGGAAAGTGGCAGTTCCCGGATTGAGTTACAGAATGACCGATTCCAGGTTGCCGGCCAGCCCTTCAACCGTCTCGCGGACAGCCTGGTCATGGTAGATAGAGACAAGACAGATGGCCGAGTCATCGCGGTGATTGCCAGTGACAACCCGCAAACCCTGCCAGGACTCACGCGAAAAGTGCCGCATTATGGCAAATACAGCTATTTGGTCTTCACCGGAGATACGCCTGACAATCAACTCAAAGGGCAATGGGCGGTAACGGAATCTCCCATGCAGCACTACCTGACTGAAGAGAGACCTGCCATAGAAGTGCTGCGTCCCGAACCACTCTGGCCAAGCCCTGCCGGCACTGATAGACAACGCCCTCAAGATTAAATCCCGATTCAAGCATCAACACTGGAGCCGAGGGATGCTATACCCATCACGAACAGGTTTCCCCGGAAATCGCACGCCCTCCTCTACACCAAGCGCTGCCCCGATGGTTTCATCTGCCACTACTGAGAGCAGCAC